>NZ_QRYG01000022.1:0-13103 GCF_003462845.1 Collinsella sp. AF15-51
ATTGGCGAAAATACGTTGGTGAAAATGGTGAAAAATATATTGACGCTAACACCGGCCCCCTACGCCTCCTCGGCCATGAGGCCGACCGCCCACACCCAGCAGGCGAGCTCGCGCGCCGTGGCCACGTTCGCCTTGTTGCTGTGGACCCCGCGCGCGAGCAGCGCCTCCCGCCTCTCGACCAGCCTCCGCACGCCCTTGGCGGCATGCCTGCGGGCGACCCGGTCCGGGGCCTGGCCCTTGGCGAGGTCCTTCGGCCGCCCCGAGCACGTCAGGTAGTGCCACGCGGCCTCGACCAGCGTCTTCCTCAGGTGCTTGTTGCCGGCCTTGGTGATCGCGCCCCTGCGGTCGCTCTCCCCGCTGGAGTGCTCGGAGGGCGTCAGGCCGACCCACGCGGCGAACGAGCGGGCGTTCCCGAACCTGGAGAACTCGCCGGCCTCGAACACGAGGTCGGCGGCCGTCGCGGTGTCGACGCCCTTGAGGCAGCGCAGGGAGTCGACCCTCCTCCTCCACCTGGGCTTGCGGGCCTCGGCCTCGACGAGCCCCTCGAGCCTCGCCTTCTCCTCCGCCGCCCGCCTGACCGCGTCGACGTAGTAGGCGAGCGCGTCGTTGTCGGCCCCCTCCGCGAACCTAATCGACTCGATCCAGGACCAGTGCGCCCGGGTCCAGTTGCCCTTCCTGCGGCCGGTGGGCGTCCTCTCGTCGAAGACGAGCCCGTGCCTTAGCAGGAACTTGGAGAGCCGCTGCTTCGAGCGCGAGAGGTCGTCCCTCGCGTCCTCGAGCGCCCTGGTCAGGTCGCGGGCGGCCTCGCACTCGTCGTCGGGGACCCACACCTCGACCACGTTGCCGACCGACAGCATGCGGGCGAGGAACTCGGCGTCGTTGCGGTCGTTCTTCCTGCGCCTGTCCGCGCTGGGCTTGATCATCTTCGAGACGGCGCCGACCACGCAGTCGACCCCCAGGCCGGAGAGCCTCTTCTGCAGGTCGAAGCCCGTGACCCCGGACTCGTACACGCACCTGGCCCCGGGGTCCACGGAGCGGACCCACTCCGCGACGGCGCCGGCGTCGTAGCCGAAGGTCGCGCAGCGCACCTCCCCGGTCATGACGTCGAGGGAGACTGCCTTTATCGAGCGGGCGTGGACGTCGAGGCCGACGAAGGTGGTAGTATCGAGCATGGGAGCCCCTTCCATGAATGCGGCGTGGCCGCCGCGGCTGAATTAGACACTCACCATTGTCGGCCTAATCCGCGGTCTTTCATGCAGCAGGGGCTCTCAATGTTTTTATGTCCTGCTCATATCGTCTGTAATCGGAACAGGTACGATTCTGCAAGCGTACCGGCATTTCAACGATTGCAGTATAAACGAAAAACCGCAGGTTGTAGACGAGTTTGGCGTGTTTCAAGGGCGCGGTAAGCATTTGCCGTTCCAAGCGATGTTGCGAACGCAGACTGGTGATTGCTTGCTGGCTTGTGGTGGTGTTTGGGTTGCTAAGCGAGGGCTGCTTGTTGCGTGGGTTGGTTTTATTGGTGTGGGTTTGGACACTGTATGGAGATGACGATGGCTGGAGCGGGGTAGGGAGTTGTGACGCGGATTGGGGATGCTGGGTGGCTGGCCGATTGCGTGCAACGGCCTAACGCGTTGTTTGCGGTGCACGGCCAATAGATCTCTGTAGGGGGCCTACCCAACGTAAGGCGTCTGAAGGCATTTCCCTGGAAGCTCGGGCTTCCTGGATATCTTGGCGATTAAGATGCGCCCCATGCTCAGCCGGCATATAGAATGGACTGTGGACGTGACGATTGCCTGCTGCTGACATGTTGGTTAATCGACGATGATGGCAGCGACGGAGATTGATTGGGGCAGTCGGCATGTTCGCGAGCGAAAAGGCGGCCCTGCTCGGCGATGTGCCGACTTTTATTGTAGCGAAGGCGTTGGTGACGCCGAGAGGCGGCAAGGCCGACAAAACTATTGCGAAGGCAAGGGATCAACATGGCATTTGAAGCACGTCAGAGTACGGTTGGAAAGCTGCTTAATGACTCAATCTATAGAATCCCTCGCAATCAGCGCGCTTACGTGTGGGATGAGCATAACTGGAAAGATCTATTCGAAGACATCAAGCTTGTGACAGAGGAAGTTGCTACGTCGCATTTCATCGGTTCGATAGTGCTGATGGAGGAAGAAGAAGAAGACAGCCTCGGGGTTTTTACAATAATTGATGGTCAACAAAGAGTTATTACCCTAACGCTCTTGCTGTCTAGCCTCATGTTCGCTTTCAAGAAAAGGAATATGATTAACCACGCTAATGGCACAAAAAAATATCTAGTGGCGATAGATACTAAGGATGTTGAGCACGCGATCGTCGCTCCGGAGAATCATTTATCATTAACGAGGATCGTCGAAGGAGTAATTGCTATCTCTCCTGAAGATGCGGCTGCCATGTCTGCTGTGGCTTTCTCGAAGAGCAAACGCGCGTCCGGATCAAAAGACGAACTGATCGTTAAAGCCTTCCAATATTTCAGTGCAAGTTTCGCCAAGATGAAGGATGAGGAGTTGCTGGCCTTCAGGGATGCGGTCATTTCTGTCGCATATGTAAACATCAAATCATCGTCTGAGGAAGATTCGTACACAATATTCGAAATATTGAATGCGCGAGGTATCGAGCTTGAGGACCATGAGCTTCTGAAGAACTATATTATGCGCTATATCCATCCTATAGAAAAGCGCGATGATGCAAAACAGGTATGGTCGGAAATTGAAGCAACAGTCGGCTCGAACATGAAAGCTTTTTTGCGTCACTACGCAATTCAAAAATATCGCCTAGGTCAAGGCGACAAGGATGGAGCATATAAGAAAATAAGGGATTTTACGGATCCAAAGAAGGCTGCTGATCTTCTCTATGATTTAAGGCTAAAAGCCGGATATTATGCAGAGGTTGTCGAGCCAACCAGCGATGACAGAAATGCGGAAATCTTGAGTTTCTTAAGAACACACAATGTCCGCGTCTTCAGGCCGCTTCTTATGAGTTTAATGCACGCTCGCGAAATAGAGCAGCTAACGAGCGAGCAGTATGATGATGCGATTGGATTTATTTACCGGTTCTATATTTGCTATAAGATAATCGGGGGAATGGAGTCGAACCACCTATCGGATTCGATCGTGAAACACTCATACGCAATCGAGTTGAACTGCACCCAGCAAGTGTTAGATGAGTGGAAAAATAGTTTTAACGAAAAACTGCCTTCAGAAGAAACATTTCGAATTAATCTCCTTTCGCTTGGATGGTCTCATTCGTGGCCGTTGTATAGCGAAACAAAGTTGAAGGATCGCTGCAAGTTGGTCCTTGCCTTGCTCGAGGAGCTTAAGTCTGGTGTTAGGGTTTCTGAGGCATTCACAATAGAGCACATTCTTCCGGATTCGCAGGCTCAGGAAAACTCGATTATTGGGAACTTGCTCATGCTAGAAGAGCGACTTAACGCGAAATGTAAAGACAAATCGCTTAAGGAAAAGCTGCCCATATACGCTGAATCGCGTTATGCCACTACAAGAGCTTTTGCTAAACGCTATGCGAATGGTTGTTTTGACGTTAAGAAGCGCGTTGATTTTATCGCGAAAGATTTGTTTGAAATGGTCATCCACTAGCTTGCACCGCGCGGCCGCGGCGCTTGAGCTCGTCAAGAAGTGCATCGACCCGGCGATAAGGCGGCAGGCCGAAGGGTTCGAATGGGATCCGAAAGCGCTGGAGTAGGCTCTCGCCTGGCCATAGGAAAGGTAAGGGTGGAAACCGATGGCGGACAAGGAGCGACCAAGGTGAACGAGGATGACATCATCGGCGTCGTGAGGGAGTACATCGAGGACAAGGAGAACTCGTACGCCCTCATGCTTACCGGGGAATGGGGATGCGGGAAAACCTACTTTGTCGAGCACGCACTGACCGAGAAGCTGGAGGAGGATGAGAGCCGGCATCCCGTCGTGGTGGCGTCCGCCTACGGCGCCAAGGACTTAGCGGAGCTCTGCGGGGCGATTGAGTCTGGTTTCATCTCGAAATACGCCATAGGGTGCGCGGCCGGCGGGGAGAGGGGCAGGTGGGATTCACTCGTCGGGTTCGCCAAGGACACGGGAATATCGTTCCTCGGGAAAAAGATCAGGGAGCTGGAGAAGAAGGCGGGCGTCGATCTCAAGATGGCGCCGCTGAATGCCGTGAACCTCATCATCGGCCCCGAGACCCTCCTCGTCATAGACGACGTGGAGAGGTGCGACATGGGCATTCGCGAGCTGCTCGGGGCGGTCGACCACCTCGTCGTTGGCTGCAGGAAGAAGGTCCTCCTCGTCTGCAACGAGGATGAGTGGAGGAAAGGGCTAGGACCGAAGGGGGAGAAGGGGACGACCAGGGAGTACGAGAGCCTCATCGAGAAGACCGTCTGGCGGAAGTGCCGGTTCAGGCCCTCGGTCGGCTCGGTTGTGGAACGCGTTCTGGGAGGCGTGCTGGGCGGCATCTACCCAGGCGCGCTCGAGGACGCCGTTTCGGCGATTGAAGGAAGCGAATCGCCGAACTTGCGATCCCTCAGCAAGATGCGCCCCGTGCTGGTCGGGATGAAGGAATCCGGGTTCTTCGCTGAACCCACCGACCCGGAGTCTGCCAGGGCAGTTTTCAAAGAGGCTTTCGGCTTTGCAGCGGGGGCGGCGAAGGGGATGCGCATCGGGCCTCCGTCAAGCCGGGAGGATTCCATCCTTAGGGGTGGCATTTTCGAGTCGCGCCGGCTCAAATACGCCGCTCTGGACTTCATCCCCCGCTTTTTCGAGAGGTGTGAGGGGGTCGATTCCAAGCATGTTCGTTCCTGCCTGGAAGATTACCTTGCGACCTTTCATCCCGACGGGCCGGCCGCGCGGAAAGCTATTGAATGTATCGAAGGCATCAGACACGCCACTTTCCGCGATGCCGATGTCCTTGGCATGGTGGAGACTTTAGTCGCCGGGATTGTCCCCGGGGACGGGAGCCGCGGCTTGTCGTTCGACGTCTATCCCGACGTCCTGCGTGCCGTCAAAGGCATTGCGGGGGAATTTGCTGACGCCTTTCCCGAAGGGGTCGCGCCGCTCGTCAAGGCGATGGAATCCTCCATTGGACGGGATCCCGAGTCTGCAGTGAGGTCAATCGGAAAGAATCGAGTCGAATGGCAGGAGATCCCTTTCGACTCGAGCGAAGCGCATGAGATTCCGGCTTTGGAGGAGGTCGACAGGCTGAGGGAGCTCGCCTTGACGACGCTACGCGAACGGGAGTCGGAGTCTCTTGGCAACGTCCTGATAAACGCCCCCGACCAATTCGCGACGAAGCTCTATCTGGCTTTCTCGAAATCAGATGACTGGTCGGAACCCATCCTGTCGCTCATTTCCCTCGACACTTCCCTCCTCGCGAGGGCGATGGAGAAGATGCCTCCCGAAGATATTCGGCTTGTGCACAGTGTCCTTTTTCCGGGCGACCACATGAGGTCGTGCACGGCCTCGCTCGAGGGCGAGGACAGGAAGGCCCTCGTAGCTTGGGCCAAGAGGCTCGGATCGGAGATCGGCAAGGTCGAGACCATGGAGTATTACCAAAGGATCTATTTCGACGCCATATCCAAGAGTCTCGAATGTCTTGCCGATATCTAGGATCCGCAGCTGTTGCCAAGTTGAAACGTGGCTTAGGATTTGCAGAAGATCTTCTAATGGCAGTCTTACGACAAGGACGAGGATGCCCTAATGCCTTGCCCAGGCTCCATCCAGCTCCGCCGCGCAGCTCTCGAACACGCACCTAACGGCGGCCATTTCCGACGGGGTCACGCGCCCTCCGCTCGCCTTATCCGAGGGCCTATGCGGCGGGGCTTGACTTCGAGGACGTCGTCGACTCGTCCCTCGAGCTTGTAAGGCTTGCTGAGGTAGGCGGACTAGAGTAAGAAAAGAGAAATCAAAAGGCGAATTTATCGCGAGGAGCAAAATGTCCCAAATAAATCAGATCCAAGAAGAGCTAAGGCAGATCGAAGGCGGGCGTTTTCAAACACTAGCAAATCAGTATCTATATAGGAGATATTCGCTTAACAACATCATTGAATTAGGATCCCAATGCGGCACGGATAAAACCACGACCGGAGTGCCAGACATGTACTCCGTAGGAGAGAATGGACACTACCTCTTCGCGGCATACACAACCTCTAAATCCGACATCCGCAATAAGCTGCTAAATGATGCTAAAGACTGCCTCGACAGGAGCAAAACCGGAATCAATCCGCAACTCATAGATCGAATCATCCTGTGCCACACATACTTTCGCCTTTCACCTCTGGTACTCGAGGAGGTCCGTGCCATCGATCCACGGATAGAAATAATCGGGCCAGAGACAATTGCGAGCGACCTTGATGGAAAATACCCTGCGCTAGCGCATACGGTATTGGGCGTTCCACTCGGAAAGGGATCATTCATCGCCCCAGACCGCTTCATCGAGCGAAGCCTGAACGACCGTTTCTCAACCGACCTGTCGAAGCTCCTCATGCACAGGGATTCCGAGTTTTCAGTCATCGTCGAATCGATAGAGCAAAACAAGGCAGTGGTGATTCAGGGGCAGTCTGGATCGGGGAAAACCAAGATCGCCCTCGACGCATGCCTCTCATTCAGCAAACGGCATCACTGGGATCTTCTTATCTTGGACTCTAGGTATTCATCGCATCTCGACGATGATATCGAGCTGATTTTGTCGGAGTCGGAAAACATTATCCTTCTAGTCGATGATGCAAACGGCAACCTGTCACTTGAGCACTTGCTGGGAATCTGTTTGGAAAACAAAAAGCTAAAGATTGTCCTCACCTGCAGGAAGATGCACCGAAGCGAGTTGACCGCAAAAATCGGCAGTTATCTAAATTTCAGAGAAATAGAGCTGGAGCCTCTAACCGCGGAAAATATAGAAGCGATACTCGAGACCGAATACAACATAAAAAACATAGCACTGAGGGAGAGAGTATCGGCAATCGCAAACGGAAACCTGCGCTTGGCTATCATGGCAGCAAGCCCCATAGCAGACGGCAATTTCGAAGCCATCCAAGAGCCATACGATCTTTTGAACATCTATATGAATTCTGCTTTAGCTGGGTACTCCAGCAGGGAGCAGCGTCTCGCAGAGAACCTTGCAATCTACGACTGCTGCGATCTTATTGAAGGAGACCCTTGTTACGAGGAACTCTTGGGGCTGGGGTACGACGACGCCGAGATTCGGGATTTTGCATCCAGATTGAACGACCAGGAAATTGTCACGATCCTTACCTCCGCCGATGGCGTGCTAGCCATAAGAATGGAAGAGCAGAATCTTCGCGACTTCTTGATATGCCGCCACTTCGCAAAAGAAGGGAACGGCAGTTTTGCGGATTTCATTCTGCATACCGCAGAAATGCCGACGCGCCGTATCTCAAAGCCGCCAAGTCAATGGCTGAAGTGTGCGGAAGTGCGAGCGTGTACGACTACCTTCGAAGGGAATGCGAGAAAGCTTGGGATGAAATAAAGAATCGGGATGCGCGAATTGCCGATCAGTTCATAGTCACATTCAATCAATTCCTCCCCATACAGGCGCTCGCCTTTGCCTCAAACCGCATCGAAAACGCTGATTGCGCTGACGTATCGGAAGAAATTCTCGGCATGAATTCGACATCCGACGGATCTATGCCCCTGCAAATTTCTGTATCCCTGATGAACTCAAGCGAGTATTCGCAAACAGCCTCCGAGTTGTTCGTGAAGTGTGTAGAAAGAGGCACCGAGCGAGCGGCCGAGTACAACTGGGCATGCGGGCCGGACGGCGCTTTCGCTTACGATCTCGATCGTACGGGATTCGATTTGGAAAACAGCAAACTCGATGCCCTCGCTCAAAAATATCAACAATCGCATTCCCGCAATGTTGCAGCATGTCTGATCGTCTTGACGAGTTCATACCTCTCTTCAAGGGCCCAACGCGTTTGTCAAAACGGCATAACGTACACATACAACACTTTGACCTTCAATTTCACATCAGAGCTGGCCGAGCTCCACGCCCATTGCTTCCGGGCGCTCTCCGTTCTGGTCGAAACCGAATTCAGCAGGCAAGTTAAATCCACTTTTCGGCAGCACTTCTCGTTCTATGGCAAAGAACCTGAAGCGGAGTACGCAGAAAACATGTATTCGGTGCTCTCGAGGATTGAAGAGCTATTCCCCAAATATATAACCGAAGACTCGACAATCGATCTCTTATGCAGCTTAAGCATCAACCAGATTTACGAAACATGCGCGCAGAATCCCCCTCTGAGCCTCGATGGGTTCCGCCAGAGCGCATTCGACGCACTTGGTCTGGAGAACTCCGAGTCTCTCGTAGAGAAAGAACCGAGGATATCCGCGGAAGAGTTACCGCTAGAACGACTGACCGAAGCCCTGGGAAAGCTAGCCGAAGATTATGAGATTTCCGATAAAGAGTGGGAGTCGGGCAGGGCTATCGGAAAAGTCCTTCTGGAAATCGCCAAAAGGACCCCAGATACTGCCTCAAGCATAATCGCACGCAATATCGCTTCGTCGCCCTCGACGATCCCTGTCCCGTACGAAGCACTTGATCATCTTGCTGAAACCATCGGCAGGAAGGTCCTTAGAAACGAGCTGGGCGCGGTGATCGACGTGAGTGACCATCCGGCCCTGTTTGACTATCTTGATTTGCTAGCAATAAAGAACGGGCCCGACAAGGAGGAGCTCGACGAAATTCTCGCAAGACTCGATGACGGCAGAACGCATCTCTGCTTGGAAGATTTGGAGATAGTCGAGCCAAAGCATCCTGGCTATATCCTCAAATATGCTTCTTGGCTTTCCGAACATATACACAATGATGGGGTTTGGCGGTTTTTCGGCAACTGCGGAGACGAAAAGCGCGTCTCCGCTCTAGATTCGTACTTCGAATCCAATCCCTCACCGGCCGTCAACCTGTATTTTCTCGCACTTGAAGGATATCCTACTTTCGACTATAACCTCGCTTTCCTACGCTGCCTTTTACGCCTTGACAGCTCAATGATTGACCGTTTTTTGGAGTA
Organism: Collinsella sp. AF15-51; assembly: GCF_003462845.1. Lineage (NCBI taxonomy): Bacteria > Bacillati > Actinomycetota > Coriobacteriia > Coriobacteriales > Coriobacteriaceae > Collinsella > Collinsella sp. AF15-51. Next base: position 9,053 of record NZ_QRYG01000022.1, read on the forward strand.
CGTTGCCAACCTCGACTACCGACAAAGGCACGATCTCCTGCGAAGAATCAGCTCGTTTTGGACCGTCCAGGATGATCATGCCTGGAATCTGCTGAAAGCAATGATCGATGAAGCGCTGAGCGAACCACTCGGCAGGCTTGAAATAGCCGTTTTGTTTCCCGTTCATGACGCAAATGCGCTCTCGAGCGATATTTTTTGGGAGCGCTTGGAATATACCATCCGCGAAAGGATCGCCGACGCAAATAGCCTCGATAGAATTAGCTGGGCCTTGTCCGATTGCAATGACGAGACGAGGATTAGGGCTATCACCCTCATTCTGACGCTCGATAAAGACGGGATATCGATCAACCATTTGGATCTCCGTCGATCTTCAATGAGCGGGTCCCCTGAAAAAGGCTTTATTCCAGCAAAGCTCAAGGAGATTGAGGCGATTGACTCGATTGCTGCTCAGCTGCCCGCAGGTGTTGCATATTTAAAACACAGAGAATGGCTGTCAAAAGTGAAGTCATCAATTGAAAGAGACATCGAAGACGAAAAGTGGAGGCTATTCCACGGCAGGCAGTAATCGACTTTAACACCTAGAATTAGGAAAAGCCTCGGGGCTCCTGCCTAGCCCTTCGACCTGCACTGCGTGCAGAAGACGGTCGAGGGCGAACCGTGGTGCAGCTCCATGAGCTCGAGCTGCATCGCCCTGAACAGGTCCTCGGGCTTGTTCAGCAGCCGCTCGTCGATGTTTGTGTCAACGGCCTACTGAATACTGTTCAGTTTTACGCTACCACTGACAGCGAGGTCGAAGTGGCTCGTTGCTATTTCGAAGCCGCGCGCGCGGCGCGGAAGGGCGGCGTGGACCCCGAGGCCACTGCCTACAAGCTCGACAAGATGATTTGGTTGCTCTGCACAAGCGACTTTTACCTCGAAGGGGGTCTAAAGCTCTTTTCAACCAATGCACTTGTTGAATCGAACCTGAGCGCTTATTCGGGGGATGGCATTTAAATCGGAGCCACTTTCAGAAAAGCGGCGCTGCAAACGCATGCCAAAACTGGCAAATTATTATGAAAGGTAATCTTATGGCAAACGCAGAGGAATCAACTAAGGCCGGTCTATCGCGCTTGCAAGACGACGCAAGGCCGACTATTTGCAGCGACTCTCTCGAACTTATTTCGAATATCGCAGAGGTTGGCCTGGACGAAATTCTCCAAAACGAGTTCTTGAAGGACATCCCCGTCATCTCAAGCCTAGTGAGCATCTACAAAATCGGAAACAATATCCACAATGCGCATCTGCTGAAGAAGTATGCGTGTTTCCTCGATGAGTTCAACCGCGACTCTTTTGAAAATGGCTCATGGAACAAGTACAAGCAATACTTTGAAGAGTCAAATAGGAAGCGCGATATTGAGTACCTGCTTATCCTGCTCGAAAGATACATTGAGGAGGACAAAGCGCGGCGACTAGCAAAGATTTATGAGGCCTACCTAGATAAAGAAATTAGCTGGGACGATCTTCGTTTGTTTGCAGAGACTTTGGACAGATTTCTACCTGGAGACTACGAAATGCTTCGAGAAAAGGAAACTTTTCAGACGCTCAGAGGCAGAGATGCAGAAGTTCTTCTTCGATTAACCGGACTGGGATTGCTGATTGAGGATATCCATCGGCAGCAGTGGGACGTAGTAGATACGACGCTCATCTTCGACGATCCCGACGAAATTGAGAAAGAAGAAAGGGTTTATCGTAGGACCGAATTTGGAAACAGGATGGTATCTATACTTGGCTAGCTACTGCAGACAGCAATCTGAGCGCGCTCTTGTCGTCTTGGTTAAACTGCTCGGATCTACCAGTGATTTTTACTGCATTAGGCATTCGTAAAGGGAATCGGTTCTTCACGATTCGCATCCTTTCTAGTGCTGCCTTTATTTAATGATCGAGATATGCTCGGCGACTGCGGTGTTCTGCCCCTTAGGTTACAGACGGTTGTTTCTATTGAGCTTCCAGAGGAAATACATGGGGTTCTCTTTTGCCTTGGCTTCTCGCAAGAAATCTGCGGATTGAGATGCAACGGCCCCTATGCCGGCAGCCCCGAGGAAGGCCATGGCATCAGAAGGTGATGCGATTCCGTATTGCCCCAATGTAAAGCTCGCAATTCCGATAGCGGCTTCAATGCCTGCGGAGGTGACTAATCGGGATCGCTCGTTTTTCATCACTAAAGATATCTTGTGAAGCTCGGGCTCAATTAGGTCGTTCTTCAGGTCAGCTAATGTCGAGGTGTCGATGGGCCTTTCGCTCAGGCCTTTGGACAAGGTATCCCTAAACACAAGAAACGACTCTTCGTTTCTAATGCGGCAATCAAGGATGCTACGCAACGTTGCATTTTCAGCAATGGGGAGGGGGCAAGATAACCGGCGAATGGGTATGGTCTGATCTTTTCGAGGATAAAGGGTGGAAGTTGCGGACTCGAGGAACTCAATCTGAGCTGGACGAGTGGTTAAATACGAGCTATTCGAAAAATAGGGATTGACGAGGGCTTGAAAGCAATCGTCCAACAATGGCAGTAGGATAGTCAAGATGCCGCCTTTCTCCAGCATGTCTCTATCCAATCGCGTTTCGCCTTGGCTTGCATAGAGCGATTCGTATTCAGACGGGATTACCAGGAAATCGACATCCATCTCATCATGGGACCCATATGCATCCATTCCCTCAATCGCTACATACAGATTCCCATCTGGTGCTTGTTTTAAAGTGCACGAGGTAGAGGAACAGAATTGTCGTACGAGTTCATCCCAATAACTCGATATCAATCCTTTTGCTTTTGATTCTCTTTCGATTTGTCGCGCTAGGCAATCTTTGCAAAGAGGAATGTAATTGCTCGAAAATCCGAGTATTCCAGCTTTGACTATGTCTTCGACTCGCATGGTCAAATAGATCCCGAATGCAAGTTCATCGACTGAGACATAATCATCGTGCCCCATTTCGAATGCCGATTCTATAGGGCAATGAATCAGTGTTTTATCTGCATACAATGCTGAGAACTTTGCCAAATGGTAAATGTTTTGCTCTCGACAGGCATAGTCAGTGCAGGGGAATTTGCCTCCTTCAAGGGTGGAGTCAACAGAAAAATTGAACAGGGATTGATTTTCGATTTTTTCGATTGGGATAAGGGGTGCAAGGCCCCTAATAAAGGCGTCGAACCTCCTTTGCCCCAGTTCTTCTAGGTACGCAATTATTTCGGCAAGAGAGCTGTTCTTGAATGCGGCTAGATAAGAATAAAGGTCATCGTATGCATGAGTCGCCATTTCGCTCACCTACACTTTCGGAAAGAGTTTTGCGTCGTTATTTCCGAGGCGTCGTTGGGCTCGCAATCGACTCTAGTGTGCAGCTGCTTCTCGACGTACTCCCTCATGTTCTGCCTCCACATGTAACTAATTGATTTGCTATGTGCCATTATGAATGGTATATAGCAAATCAATTAGTTACATTTAATGGAGCATTGCGAGCGTGGCGCGCGCAAAGAAGAGTCGTTGTATGGAGGCTTCCGGCAACGGCCTTTTGTACGTCCGTGACTGTTGGGTGCTATCGCGGATGACGTCATTGTTGCCTGCACTCTCGATCCAAGGATGTAATTACGGAAGTGCGGGGAAAATCGAGAACCTTCGAGCACAACGCGATTTTTAGCACCAAAACCGCAGTTCGCGGAAGCGAAAACTGGGGCCTGGTTAGCATTTCTTCGATTTTCCCCGCACTTCCGAATTTGACCCCTTGCCGCACCTTGATCACGTCTTCAAGTGGCTGGTTCATCGCTAATGGAGTTTTCTGCGGTGCTTGAATTGCGGTGTTGTGATTAGGGCAAAAGGCTCTTGGCTCCGGGGAGGCTCATCGCACGAAAATTCAAGTTGCTGCTGAAGTAGGGCTTGCTTCGGCAGCGCTAACAATAAGGGCGGCTCTGCTAGTCTCGGGAGACCGCGGCATTCGGCGGGCCTGCCGAATGCCGCGGTCAGTAGCGGTCAGTAGCGGTCAGTAGCGGTCAGTAGCGGTCAGTAGCGGTCAGTAGCGGTCAGTA
>NZ_QRYG01000022.1:13113-34281 GCF_003462845.1 Collinsella sp. AF15-51
AGCGGTCAGTAGCGGTCAGTAGCGGTCAGTAGCGGTCAGTATATTCTTCGGAGCCGTTTCTCTGGGCTTCGGCGGACTTGCCAACTCGCGCTTGGGCACTACTCAGTAGATTACTCAGCAGTGCCCAGTAGATTACTCAGTAGTGCCCAGCAGGGGGAGGGCAGCAAACGCAATGGGCCTGTTTCCCGGCTAGGACCTGCAGCCTCAAACTTCGCTTGGCATCCTGTAGAACTGGTGCGGGTCTTTCGGGCTTTTCCCTACCCATTCCAACAGGCCTCGCCCGGCAAGGTCTTTCAGAGTCTTCGAGGCCGTTTTCCTACCGACATTGGACTCCCGCGCGAGGTCGGAGGTCGTGATTTTCCCCTGAGCGGCGGCAATTGCCATCGCTGCTCGTTCGCGCTCGCTGAGGAGCGGTCGGTTGTCGGCCGCGGTTCTCCTGAAGGCCGCTTTCTGTAACCCAGGACGCTCGAAGACGACGACGGTGCTGTTGACGGTCTGCTCGAAGCGGAACCTCACGCCGGCTGCCTCGCAGGCCTCCTTGATGCGCGGTATGCCCGTGCCGTACTGCTCGATGACGCCGGCGCGGAACAGGGTGCGCGCGATCGCGGGGTTTCGGAGGCCGAACTCGCTCGCGGTACCGTCTAGGTGCTCTTGCGGCGAGTCGCCCTCGGGGAACAGGCCCGGGCTCACGATCTGGACGGTGTCCATGAACACGTTGACCTCGACGGCGGTGCCGGTGGTGTAGTCGCGGTGGCACAGCGCGTTGGCAACCGCCTCGCGGATGGCCTCGGCCGGGATCTCGGGGATCTCCTTGCGGTACATGCCCGTCTCGCCGATGACGAACTCGCGCCTGATGTTCGACGTCACGAAGTACTCGGCGAAGTCGAGCAGCTTGAGCATGGTGCCGCACTCGCGGCGCAGGTCGAGGATCTTGGCCTTGGTGTTGCCGCCCAGAAGCCCCAGCTTCATCCTGGGGTAGGTGTCGGATCCCTCGCAGAACAGCTCCACCGCGGCGTTTCTTAGGCTGCCGTCGGGCGCGACGAGGTCGAGCCTTGCCAAGGTGTCCTCCACGCCGGCGAACCCGCCGCCCACGCGTCCGGCCCTGCCGCCGCGCGCGACGAAGTCACGCACCGCCTGCTCGTCGGCGTCGGAGACGGGCCTGCCGGACGGCAGCGAGTCCCACGGGCTACGGGCGCGCTCACGCTTGACGACCATGGCGCTCAGCTCCGAGGCCGACAGCGCTTTGTTCGAAGTCCCCACGCGGGTGAAGTAGCGTCCGTCGGCGGAGTAGGGGGCGTCGGCACCTGAGAAGGCAATTTTGATGTATCGCAGCCCATCATCGGCGTCGAGGCACTCGACCGTCGGGAACACCGCGGGCTCGATCTTGTCGGACACCCACGACGTCACCTGGCGCAGCGTTGCGTCGCTGACATCTTGGCCGATGACATCGCCGTTGTCCTTCACGCCGAAGTAGAGCTCGCCGCGGCCGTGCTTGTTCAGCATGGCGCTGATGGCTTGCAGTGCTTCTTTATGCTCGCCAGTGGACTTCTTGAACTCGACGGTCTCGCTCTCGCTGCCCAGGTTCATCCGCGCTGCCTTTCCCGTTCGTTGCTTGTCTCGTTGGATTATACCGTGGTCACCATGGGCGAAAACGTGGAAGCGCGCTTGCTTGCCTCTACCATGTTCTCATGCGCCTTAATGCCCTTTGTGAAGAATCATCCCATTGGGAAACGGGTCCCTATGGAACGATTTTGGTATCAGGCATAGGGGGGCGCTATCGTGGATGTCGTCACCATTGCCTGCGCCCTCGATCCAGAGATGTAATTACAGAAGTGCGGGGAAAAATCGAAAACCTTCGAGCACAACGCGGTTTTTTTGTATCAAAACCGCAGGTCGCGGAAGCCTAAAACGGGGGTCTGGTCAGCATTCCTTTGGTTTTCCCCGCACTTCCGAATTTGGCCTCTCGCCACATCCCGATTACGTCTTAAAGTGGCGCAAAAAGCCGTGTGCTCTGCTTGATTTTGCTCAGGAATTATGCCTGAGGGGTAGTGGATTCGCCTTTCTCCGCCGTGCAGCGGCACGTGTAGGGCTCTCTGGCTCAGGCGCGAGTCGCTTCCCGTCTGAAAAAGTTCTTAAAACAGCTTTAAAGTTGCCTTTGGCCTACATTGACAGCGTACAATACGCATGTTTACCATGGCAAAAGCTAAATTTGGGGAGGGGGAGCGCACGGTGGAAGTGCTGGTTGTTGGCAATACCGCGTATGTCGATGACGACTTTTGTGCCAAGGCGTTTCCCGGTGACCATGTTCAGGTCGTGGCGGCCAACGAGGCGCGCCGCGACGGGTCGTCGCTCCATGCGTCTTGGAAAGAGCTGCTGCAGCACCTGGACCAGGCTTACGAATTCGACCGTGTGGTCTACCTCTCTACCTATCTCACGCCGCATACCGAGGCCGTTGGCGACATCGAGCTGCTGCGCTCCGTCTTTCGAGCTTGCATGGGTCGCCAGATTCAGCTGCTGTTTGTGACTGGTCCCATGGGAGCGGACGGTGCGGTGGACGTTGCGGGGCAAAACGGCAAGGGCATCATTGCCCGTGCGGCCAACGACCTGTGCCGCTACTATGCGGTCCGCGACGGCATTCAGGCCAAGATCTTGCGCGTGCCGTATCTGTACACCGCCTCGCCCACGCTGGAAGACCCGATTTTGACCCCGCTGTTCGAGGCGTGCTCGCAAGGCTCTGCTGTCATGAGGGCTGGGGCGGACTCACCGCTCGGTGCCCTCTGCGCCGAGGAGCTGGCCGTTCTGGTGCGTCGCATCTTCGACAGCTGGGATGCCACATTCGAGGAACTCGAGGTTCCGGATAGCTTTGCCCACACCGTGGGAGACCTGGGCGAGGCGCTCAAGGGCTTGTTCCCGGGGCTCGACATTACCTACGACGGGGACGCCGTCGTCTCCATTGCTCCGAGCGATACCGTCCGCACGCGCTACGGGTGGTTCCAGCGCTATGACGTGCTGCGCGATCTTTCGACCATACACGCCCGCTGGGAGCAGACCCTCGCGGGCAAGCGCCATCCGCTGCGTGCCGCCATCGACCGCATGCGCGGGCGGACACTGCCCATCAAATGCCTGGAGACCGCGCTGGCCTGGGTGCTCTTTGAGGGCCTGGAGCTGGTGTTTTCGCAGTCTGCTCAGCTTAACGTGCTCGACTACCGCCTGCTGTACGTGGTACTGATCGGCACGCTGTATGGGCTCGATTTTGGCCTGGTTGCGGCGCTGCTGGCGTCGGTGGGTTTGGCCGCGAGCTACTTTACTCAGTACGGTTATACCTTCCAGGGTCTCTTTTACGAGCCGTCCAACTGGCTGCCGTTTATTGCGTACTTTGTGGTGGGTGCCGTGTGCGGCTATGTGCAGCTGCGCAACAGCGAAGCCATTAGGGCGGAGCGCGATCAAAACGAGCTCGTGCGTAATCGCAATACGTTCCTCACACAGCTTTACCACGACGCGATCGAGGACAAGCGCGCGTACAGGCGCCAGATTGTGGGTCGCCACGACAGCTTTGGCAAGATCTTTGCCGTGACGCAGGAGCTCGACGTACTCAACCCACGCGACATCTATCGCAAGTGCTGCGAGCTTCTGGGCGAGATCCTCGAGAACGATTCGGTGGCGATCTACCATGTTTCGGGCGGGGCATTTGCACGCCTGGTGGCAGCAAGTCCCGCGATTGCCGAAAATGCCGCACGCTCGCTCACGCTTGAGCAGCTTGCACCTCTTTTGGGCGACGGGGGTCGTTCGAACCTGTGGGTGAACCGTGAGCTGACGCCGGGGTTTCCCATGTTTGGATACGCGATCGAGCGCGACGGGGCACCCGCCGTGTTGATCTTTGTGCGTAGTGCGGCCGAAAACCAAATGACCCTCTATTATCAAAACCTGTTCCGCATCTTGTGCGGGCTGGTCGAAAGCGCGCTGGGCCGTGCCTTTGACTATGAGGCGGTGGCGCAGGATAAACGCTGCGTTGACGGCACTTGCGTGCTCAAGCAGGCGGCCTTTGGCCAAGAGCTCGCGGCGGAGCAGGCGCTGGCAGATAGCAAGATGGGGAGTTTTTTGCTCCTGCGCGTGGTACCGGGCATGGAGCCTGTCGGCGAGCTGGTGGGCGCAATTGGGTCGGCAATCCGCGAGAGCGACGCGGCGGGCTTGGTCGACGGCAACGTGCTCTACCTGCTTATGCGCCAGGCAAAGGCGTGCGATCTTCCCATTATCCGTAAGCGCCTGAGCGCAAAGCATATTGCGGTGGAGCCCGTCGACGGCGAGGGCATCGTGGCGCTGCTGCAGCGCATCGCTTACACCGGTGACGGTGAGGGGGGTGCCGCTTGATCTCGCTTGTCGTTGCTGCCGTCTTGCTGCTGATCCATTCGCTGGTTTGCCTGATGCTGTGGACGCTCATGAAGCTAGGCCTGCTGCCGGTGCGCGGGCACATGCTGGCTGTAATAGTGCTGGTGCCGCTGTGGGGCCCGTTGCTGGTGGTTTTGCTATCGGTGCGCAGCGCGGTGCTTGGCGAGTGGCTGAAAGAGTCTGCGCTGGAGTCGCTGCGCTTCAACGACGACCTGCATCGTAGTATGTCGGTACCGAGCGGTGAGGACGATGCAGGCGTAGTGCCGCTCGAGGAGGCGCTTATCGTCAACGACCCGGCATACCGGCGCCGCCTAATGCTCTCCATGCTCACCGAGGAGCCCGAAGCGTACCTGGCGCAGCTGCAGGCGGCTAAGCTTAACGACGACGTTGAGGTGGCGCACTATGCCGCGACGGCGGTGGCGCAGATCTCCAAGGAGTCCGACCTTAAACTGCAGCAGCTGGAGCGTGCCTTTAAGACGGACCCGAGCGCGCAAAACCTCAACGAATACTGTGATTTTCTTGGTGAATACTTGGGCTCGGGCTTGGCTGAGGGGCGCGTTGCTCAGATTCAGCGCCAACAGTACGCGCGCCTGCTTGCGCGTCGCTGCGAGCGCGAGGATACCCTTGAGCTGCGCATTCGATACGCGACGGCGCTGGCCGATGTCGGACAGATCGACGAGGCGCAGGCCGTGACCGACCAGCTGGTACTCGACGTGCCCGAGGAGCAGGAGGTTTGGATGCTTTGCCTGCGCCTGGCCGTGATGCGCCGCGACGGTGACGAGGTCCACTGTGTGATCGATGCGATTGACAAGCAACATGTGTATTTGAGCGCCGACAACCGCGAAAAGTTGGCGTTTTGGCGCGATGGGGAGGAGGCCCGATGAGCGTGGCGCAACATATCCGAGACCGTGTGGGCCGCTTTCGTTGGATGGGACTCCTCGTGGTGTGGGCGGTCTTTATTGCCATGGCCGCCGTGCTGCTGGTGGAGCGTGCCGGCGTGCAGTACAGTGCGGGCCAGCATAAGCTGGGGATGCTTGCCGCCAACGATGCGGTGCCGGCTTCCTCGGCAATATTTGGCCAAAAGCCCACGTGCCTGGTCATTACCGATTCCGATCAAGCTGGCGTCGAGGACGTAAAGGAGCAGTTCGACCAGATTCTGCTCGATATGAAGATCGCGCACCGCGACGTGGACCTTGCCCTGGACGGCGCGGATGCCATTCCCTCGCTGACCTCCTACGATCGCGTGATTTTGCTCATGCCGTCGCTCGATGGGCTCGGTACGCACCTGAGCGACATTATGAGTTGGGTGAGTGCCGGCGGTTCGCTTATGCTCGCCATGCCTCCGGATAACTCGGGCTATCTGCAAGTGATTGCTCCCAAGCTTGGCATTGAATCTGCCGGATATGACTATGTAAAAGCCGAAAGCATTGTGCCGAGCGAGGACTTTATGCTGGGCGGGGGAGAGCGCTACGAGCTCTCGGACCCCTTTGATTCGTCGCTTTCGGTTTCGCTGCGCGAGACGGCTCGTGTGTGGGCTAAGACCGGCGATGCGGGCGCCCCGCTCATTTGGTCGAATGACTGCGGTAGCGGTCGCACCGTGGTGTGCAATATCGGTATCTATGACAAGGTCATGCGCGGCTTTTACGCCGCGGCAATCAGCCTGCTGGGCGATGCCACGGCCTATCCGGTCATCAACAGCGCCGTTTTCTACCTGGACGACTTTCCCAGCCCCGTGCCCTCGGGCGACGGCACCTACATCAAGCGCGACTACGGGCTTTCCATTGCCGATTTTTACACCAAGGTTTGGTGGCGCGATCTGCAAAAGCTCGCGCAAAAATACGGCATTCGCTATACCGGCGTGATGATCGAAAACTACGAGGACGCGGTCAACCAGACCGAGCCCGCGCGTCAGGCCGATACCACACAGTTCCGCTACTTTGGCGGTATGCTGCTGCAGATGGGTGGAGAGCTGGGTTTCCACGGCTACAACCATCAGCCTCTGGCACTCTGGGACACCGATTACGGCACGTTGTACGACTACAAGACGTGGAAGAACAAGGAAACGCTTGTCGCATCGCTCAACGAGCTTATCGCTTTCCAGGACGAGGTGCTGCCCAACGCGCACGGCTCGGTCTATGTGCCACCGTCGAATATCCTTTCGGCCCGTGCGCGCAAGCTTATTGGCACCGACGTTCCGCGCATTAAGAGCATTGCCAGTACGTATTTTGAGGATGGCACCGACCTGCCGTACGTACAGGAGTTTGGCGTGGCAAGCGATGGCATTGTGGAGCAGCCACGTATTGTCTCGGGCGGCATGGTCGACGATTCCTATATGCGCCTGGCAGCCGTGTCCGAGCTCAACATGCACTACGTGAGCACGCACTTTATGCACCCGGACGACCTGCTCGATCCCGATCGCGGCGCCAAGGAGGGCTGGGAGGTCTACAAGGGCGGCCTGACCGACTACCTGGACTGGCTTAGCAAGTCTGCGCCCGACCTGCGGCGTCAGACCGGTTCGGAATGCTCGGGCGCCATCCAGCGCTTTTCGTCCGTGACGGTGAGCGTGGATACCAGTGCGGATGCCTGGACGCTCAGCCTGGGCAATTTCCACGACGAGGCGTGGCTCATGTTCCGCGCCAACAACGGTGAGCCGGGTGCAGTCACGGGTGGCGAGATTACGCATCTGACGGGCGACCTGTACCTGGTCAAAGCCACGGATAAGACGGTGACCATTGCACGCAAGGAGGGTGGCGACAAATGAGAATCTGCTTGGTACTCGAGGGTTGCTACCCCTATGTGCACGGCGGCGTATCTACCTGGATGCATGGCTATATCCAGGCCATGCCCGAGCACGAGTTTGTGCTGTGGGTGATCGGCGCGCATGCTGCCGACCGCGGCAAGTTTGTCTACGAGCTGCCCGGCAACGTGGTCGAGGTGCACGAGGTGTTCCTGGACGATGCTCTGCGGCTTTCGGGCGAGCAACATGAAGCCAGTTTTAACGACCGCGAGCGCGAGGCGCTACGCCGTCTGGTGTCGCTCTCCAATCCGGACTGGGACGTGCTGTTCGATATCTTTCAGCGCCGTCGCGTGCATCCGCTCTCGTTTTTGCAGAGCCGAACGTTTATGGACATCTTCCGCGACGTGTGCCTGGCCGAGTACCCCTATACGCCCTTTGCCGATGCATTCCACACCATGCGCTCCATGCTGCTGCCCGTGCTCTACCTTCTGGGCAGCGAGGTGCCGGTGGCCGATGTGTACCACGCCATCTCGACCGGCTACGGTGGCCTGCTCGCCTGCCTGGGCTCAAGCGTTCACCATGCGCCGGTGCTGCTGACCGAGCATGGCATCTATACCCGCGAGCGCGAGGAAGAGATCATTCGCGCTGACTGGGTGGTGCCGTCGTTTAAGGATCGCTGGATTCGCTTTTTCTACCTGCTTTCGGAGGAGATCTACCGCCGCGCCTTCCGCGTGACGAGTTTGTTCCATAACGCCCGCAAGACGCAGATCGATATGGGCTGCGATGCGGGTAAATGCCTGGTCATCCCCAACGGCATCCAGTTCGACCGCTTTAAGGACATTCCCTTAAAGCCCGATGACGGCTGGGTGGACATTGGCGCGGTGGTGCGCCTGGCGCCCATCAAGGACGTCAAGACCATGATCTATGCGTTCTTTGAGCTGCACGAGCGCCTGCCCAAGGTGCGCCTGCACATTATGGGCGGCGTGGACGACGAGGAGTACGGCGCTGAGTGCCACGCGCTGGTCGATACCCTGGGCGTGCGCGACCTGATCTTTACCGGCCGCGTCAACGTGGTCGAGTACATGGAAAAGCTCGACTTTACCATTTTGACGAGCATCTCCGAGGGCCAGCCGCTCAGCGTGCTGGAGTCGCTTGCAGCGCGCCGTCCCTGCGTGACGACCGAGGTGGGCTGCTGTCGCGAGCTGCTCGAAGGCGCCCCGGGCGACGACTTTGGCGTGGCAGGTTTTGTGACGCCGCCCATGTATCGCAAGGGCTTGGCCGATGCCATGGAGCGCATGTGCGTGAGCCGCGCCCGTCGCATTGAGATGGGGGAGCGCGGGCAGCGTCGCGTTGCCACGTACTTTTTGCACGAGCAGATGCTCGCCAACTATCGCGCGCTGTACGACGAGACGGCGTGTGCGTTTAACCTGCCCAGAGAGGGGGAGTAGCCGGTGGCCGGAATTGGTTTTGAGCTCAAGCGCCTGTTTAGGCGCAAGGGCCTGTTTGCCACGATGCGCGCTTACGGCTACGCCGGCATCGTATGCACGGGCCCCATGCTGCTGGGTGTGCTGCTGCAGGTGGGTATTTTGGTGCTGTGCGGTCTGTGGGGTGTGGGCCGTGCCAACCAGGATCTGCTGGTGTGCATGGTGACCTACACACTGCTGGCCTCGCTTACGCTCACGAGCTTTTTCTCCATGCCGGTCACGCGCTTTTTGGCCGACATGCTCTTTGCCGAGCGCGAGGATGAGATCCTGCCTTCGTTTTGGGGATCTAATGCCATCATGCTCGTTGCGGGCATGGTGCTCTACGGCGTCTTTTTGCTGTTCTCGGGCGCCACGCTGCTGCAGGGGCTGCTGTGCCTGTGGCTGTTCAACATTATGATTGTCAACTGGAACGGCATGAGCTATCTCACGGCCATCAAGGATTATCGTGGCATTCTGTGCAGCTTTGCGGCCGCCATTGGCGTGGCGTGCCTGTGCGCCCTGGCAGCGCTGGCGCTGGGACTGCCGCCGGTCGAGGGCCTGTTGGCGTCAATCGGCCTAGGCTACGGCGTCATGCTCGCCTGGGATGTGGTACTGCTGTACCGGTATTTTCCACGGAGTGACCGGAGTCCCTGGCGTTTTTTGCGCTGGCTCGACCAATTTATGCCGCTTGCGCTTACGGGGCTGTTTACCAACTTGGGGCTTTTCGCACACCTGGTTATTATCTGGGCGGGCCCTATTGGCGTGCAGATCAAAGGTCTGTTTTACGGGGCTCCTTACCATGACGTTCCGACACTCATTGCGTTTTTGACCACACTCGTCACGACCGTCAACTTTGTGGTGTCGGTCGAGGTCAATTTCTATCCGCGCTACCGTGACTACTACAGCCTGTTCAATGACGGCGGCGTGGTGGGCGATATTGTGGTGGCCGAGGAGGAGATGCTCTCCACGCTCAACAGCGAACTGCGCTTTTGTGCGCTTAAGCAGCTGTTTGTGACCGCGGCGGTCATTTCGCTCGAGACCACGGTGCTGTCGGCCCTACCGTTGGGCTTTAACAACCTTATGCACGGGTATTTTCGCACGCTGTGCGTGGGCTATGGCCTGTATGCCGTGGGCAATACGGTGATGCTTATCTTGCTGTACTTTACCGACTATAAGGGGGCCGTGCTGGCTTCGGGCCTGTTTGCCGGTGTGGCCGGGCTGGCGACTGCCGTTTCGTTGCTTTTGCCGCAGCAGTTTTACGGCTTTGGCTTTTTGTTGGGTGCGGCGGTGTTTTTTATCGTTGCACTGCTGCGGCTCGATACCTATACCGCCAACTTGCCGTATCGTATCCTGAGCCAGCAGCCCATTGTGGCGACCGACAAAACGGGTCGCTTTACACAGCTGGGCCGCATGCTCGACCGTGCCGAACAGCGCTATGAGGAAGGCCGCCATAAGGGCGTGCCGCACGGCGCGTTTGAGCGCTCGGTAGTTCGCGTGTATCGCAAGCATTGGGGAGGTTCTGATGATCGATAAGTTGATGTCTCGCCGCTGCCTGATCGAGGCAGCTGCCGGCGCGCTGTTGCTTTCGGGCTGTTCGTCTCAGGACGAATCCTCGACTAAAAAGGTCAAAAAGCAAGACAAGATTAAAAAGGCCGATTCCTCGGACGGTACCAATCATCTGCGCGATAAAGATGAGCTGTACGAGGTCTACGACGACTCGGGCATTGTGACCATGTACCTGACGGTCTCGCGCGGCAACAGCTCCGAGAACACCGACCACAGCTGGGCCGAGATCAACACGTATTCGGTGTATGACTATGCCGACATGGGCGTGACGCGCTATCAGGTTATGGGCCTGCTGCAGCCGGGCGACGAAGACGGCCCGGTGGCCGGCGAGGTTGGCTATGGCGAGGAAGCGCCCAATGCCACTGTGCAGGTGCGCGGTCAGACATCGAGCATGAACTCGCAAAAGAATTACAAGGTGGAGCTCAAAAAGGGCAAGGGTACCTGGCGCCAACAGCGCGCGATTGCGCTCAACAAGCACATGGGCGAGGGTATGCGTTTTCGCAACAAGATGGCCTATGACCTTATCCGCGGGATTCCCCAGATGATGGGCCTGCGCACGCAGTTTGTGCATCTGTGGGTGTGCGACCAGACCGAAAAGTCCAACGATACCTTTGAGGACTACGGCCTGTTTACGCAGGTGGAGCAGCTCAATAAGACGGCGCTTAAGGCGCACGGCTTGGATAAGAGCGGGCACCTGTACAAGGTGAACAGCTTTGATTTCCATCGCTACGAGGACACCATTAAGCTTGCCGATGATCCCGACTATAACCAGGCAAACTTTGAGGGCATGCTCGAGATTAAGGGCGATACGGACCACACCAAGCTCATCGAGATGCTCGATGCGCTCAACGACGAATCGCAAAAGATAGATAACGTGCTCGACACCTACTTTGATACCGAGAACCTGGTCTATTGGCTGGCGTTTCAGATCCTTACGGGCAACTGCGATACGCAGAACCGCAACTGTTATCTGTACAGCCCGCTCAACTCAAATACCTGGTACTTTTTGGATTGGGACAACGACGGCATGCTGCGCAAGCTGGAACTTTCTCTTACCGGGTTTTCGGACTACGCGAGCTGGGAGCGCGGCGCAAGCAACTACTGGGGCAACGTGCTGTTTAACCGCGCGTTGCGCAGCAAGGCGTTCCGCGGTGAGCTCGATCGCGCCGTCAAGGACCTGCGTACGTATTTGACCGAGACGCGCCTGACCAAGATGATCAAGCATTATCGCGAGGTTACCGAATCGCTAGTCTTTGCTTCGCCCGATATCGATAATCTGCCTGTCACCAAGGACCAATATGAGCAGATCGCCGCGGCGATTCCCTCCGAGATCGAGGAGAACTACAAGAGCTTTCGCGAGAGTTTTAAAAAGCCCATGCCTTTCTACATCGGCGTGCCGCAGATCGATAACGGCAAGCTGCGCATTAACTGGGATGCGTCCTACGATTTTGAGGCGCGCGACATTCGCTACACCGTTGAGCTTGCGCGCGACTATGCCATAAGCGACGTGGTCTTTAAGGCCGAGGATGTGCTGCTTCCCGAGGTGACCTGCGATGCGCCCGATACCGGCCAGTATTTTGTGCGCGTGCGTGCCACCAACTCCGACGGCTATACGCAAGATGCGTTTGACTACTATGTGACCGACGACGGCAAGCACTACGGCATGAAGTGTTTTTACGTGCAAGACGGCGGTAAGGTCGTGGAGGATACGTATGAGGAGGGCTAGCGCGCTGCTTGAGCGCCTGGCGGCACCGCCTGTGCGTGCCACGCAGGAGCGTTACCGCCACGAGCTCAAATATCTCATTAACGAGGGCGAGCACGCCGCGCTTGCCTGTCGCATGGCGCCTGTATTTAAGCTAGACAAACATGCGCGGGCGGGCGGTTACACCATTCGCAGCCTGTATTTTGACGACTACTGCAACTCGGCCTACGAGGAAAAAGACGCCGGCATTCTCATGCGCAAAAAGTATCGCGTACGCATCTATAACGGCAGCGACAAGGTGATTAAGCTCGAGCGCAAAAAGAAGTACGGTAGCTGGATCTATAAGGAGGACGCGCCGCTCACACGTGGCGAGTTTGAGCAGATTCTGGCTGGCGACTACGGCTTTTTGCTGAGGAGCCCTTATCCGCTCTGTCGCGAGTTCTACATCGAGTGCATCTGCAACATGATGCGCCCACGGACCATTGTGGACTACGAGCGCGAGCCGTGGGTGATGGACGAGGGCACCGTGCGCATTACGTTTGACATGAATGTGCGTGCCGCGGTGGGAAGCTTCGATATCTTTGACGTGACGCTGCCCGCGTTGCCGGTTCTGGAGCCCGGTAAGCTGGTGATGGAGGTCAAGTTTACGGAGTTTTGCCCGCAGCTGGTGCGCGATATGGTGCCGCCGGGCGCGGCCGAACTCACGGCGGTCTCTAAGTACTGCCTGTGTTATGACAAGACCGCCTACCTGCGCGGATTTAATTACTGGGAATCGGATTTTGGGAACCGAGGGGATATTTAGACCATGAGCACCAGGGACTTTTTTAAGAACTCCGTCTTGGAGGCGTTCGGTCAGGTCGACCCTGCCAAGATTGGCCTTTCGCTGCTCGTGGCGCTCGCCATGGGCATCCTGATCTATTACGTGTACAAGCGCTTTTTTACCGGCGTGGTGTATTCGCGTAGCTTTGCCGTGACGCTCGTGGGCATGTGCGTGCTCACCTGCATGGTCACGCTCGCGATCTCGACCAACGTGGTCATCTCGCTCGGTATGGTCGGTGCTCTGTCCATCGTCCGCTACCGTACGGCGGTCAAGGACCCGCTCGACCTGCTGTATCTGTTTTGGGCCATTACCACGGGCATTACGGCAGGCGCCGGCATGTATGCGCTCGTGGGGCTTACGGCAGTGGTGATCGTGGTGATGATCGCCGGCTTTGCGAGCCACCAGGACAAGGCGCGCGTGTACATGATGGTCATCCACTACACGGGCCAGACCACCGGCGACGATATCGTGCGCGCGTTTGGGCGCACCAAGTTCACCGTCAAGTCTAAGACGATGCGCGGCGACAAAGTCGAGATGGCCGTCGAGGTGTTCTCGGACGGTGTGGATATGCCCTACGCCGATGCGATTCGCGCGCTCGACGGCGTGGAGGACCTGACGCTCATCCAGTACAACGGCGAATATCACGGCTAGTTTGGTTCCGGCGTTCTAACGAACGCCGGACCGCTCGACGCTGCGCGGGCATCTGCCGGGCGATCTGCCGCTCAAACCGTCGCTCGCGTACATAAAGTACGCGTCGCTCCTCTTTTGTGGCACCTCGCCACGGCAGCTGCCCGTTCGCTGGCGTATGCTCGACCAGGATGGGCATATTTGGTTCGGTTTAAATTGATTTATTATGCCGACTTGGGCTGGGTATGATGGTGCAAACGATTGCAAGATAAAGGGGTGCTCGTGGTAAAGATGAAAGATGTGGCCGAGCTAGCGGGCGTTTCGAGCGCCGCCGTCTCGCGCTACCTCAACGGTGGATATATCTCGGCGGACAAGGCCGAGCGCATTAAGCAGGCGATTGAGCTGACCGGATACGTGCGGTCCAACCAGGCCCGCGCGCTGCGCACCGGCTCCACCAAGCTCATCGGCGTCATCGTGCCCAAGATCAACTCGGAATCCGTGAGCCGCATTACTGCGGGTATCGGTCAGGTGCTCGGTCGCCGCGGGTACCAGATGCTGCTCGCGAATACTGACAACGTGGCCGAGCGCGAGCTCGAGTATCTCGACTTGTTCCAGAACCACCCGGTCGATGGCATCGTGCTCGTGGCAACCATGATTACCGATGAGCACCGTGCGGCCATTGCGTCTTGCCGTGTACCCATTGTGCTGATCGGCCAAAACGTCGAGGGCGCGGCTTGCGTCTACCATGACGATTACGAGGCTGCCTTTGAGCTGGGCCAGGCGCTTGCGACGCATGTTGAGGGCAAGATTGCCTATATCGGTGTTACCGAGGAAGACCGTGCCGCCGGTTACGACCGTCGTCGTGGTTTTGAAGCTGGTCTGGGCGCCGCGGGCGTTGTGCTCGATCCCGATTTGATTCGCTGCGGGTCCTTTACCCTCGATTCCGGCTATCGTGCGTCGCGCGAGCTGCTGGGCGAAGTGCCGGATGTTTCGTTTATCGCGTGCGCGACCGACACTATGGCGGCCGGCGCCCTGCGCGCTCTTGACGAGGCGCGCGGCATGGGCGAGGGCGTGCGTCGCGTGAGCGGTTTTGGCGACAACGCATTTTTGCGCGCGCTGACGGGCGGCATTCCCACCGTGCATTACGGTTACCTGACCAGTGGCGTCGAGGCGACCAATATGTTGCTCAACACGCTCGATGGCGTGGAGGGGGAGAGCAGCCTCAAGACGCTCAAGCTCGGACATCAGCTGATGAATGTCTAGGCTTTGGGCATGTCTGCCGGCCTTTGATTCCCTGTTTTTGGCTCAAAACCACCTTTCACCGTCAAAATCTACCGTTTACCGCTAATGAAAACGATTACAGCTATATATAACTGAAAACGATTACAGTGTAAGTGTCAAAGATGGCCGGGTGCAGATGCGCCCGTTGGAGGAAAGGGAAGTCATGGACTACCGCAAATCAGCCCAAGAGGTGCTCGACAACGTCGGTGGCGCCGACAACGTTGTTTCGGCCGCACACTGCGCCACGCGTCTGCGCCTGGTGATTGCCGATAACGCCAAGGTTGACAAGGAGGCCATCGAGAATATCGACGGCGCCAAGGGCGTCTTTGAGGCCCAAGGCCAGCTCCAGATTATTTTTGGCACTGGCACCGTCAACAAGGTCTACGAAGAGTTCATCGCGCTTAGCGGCGTCGAGGCTGCCACCAAAGCCGAGGTTAAGGAGGCCGCGGCACAGCAGCAGAACATCTTTATGCGTGCCATTAAGGTGCTCGGCGACGTTTTTGTCCCCATCATCCCCGCCATCGTGGCTTCGGGCCTGCTGCTGGGAATCATGAGCGCGCTCAACTTTATGGCCTCCAACGGTTTTATCGCGCTCGACACCAATAACTTTATCTACAAGATCGCCGACCTGGTCTCGGGCACGTCCTTTGGCATTCTGCAGATCCTGATCGGCTACTCCGCGGCTAAGGCCTTTGGCGCTAACCCGTATTTGGGCGCCGTCGTCGGAGGTGCGTTCATCAACTCCTCGCTGCAGAGCGCCTACACGGTTGCCTCCGAGGGCGTGCAGACCATGGTCACCGTCATTCCCGGCGTGTACAGCTTTGAGTGGGTCGGTTATCAGGGCCACGTTATCCCCATCGTTATCGCCTGCGCCATACTCGCCTTCCTCGAGAAGCGTCTCCACAAGGTTGTCCCCGAGATGTTCGACCTCTTTGTGACCCCGCTCGTCTCGGTGTTCGTTACCGTGCTCGTGACCTTCGTTGCCGTCGGTCCCATCTTCGTGTGGGCCGAGAACGCCATCCTCGGTCTGATTCAGGCCCTGCTCACCCTGCCCTTTGGTATCGGTTCCTTTATCGTCGGCCTGTTCTATGCCCCCACGGTCGTTACCGGTATCCACCAGATGTACACCGCCATCGACCTGGGTCAGCTCGCCCAGTACGGCGTAACCTATTGGCTGCCCATCGCCAGTGCCGCTAACATCGCCCAGGGTGGTGCCGCACTCGCCGTTGCCTTTAAGACCCGCGATGCCAAGATCAAGGGCCTGGCGCTTCCTTCGGCCCTGTCCGCCTTCATGGGTATTACCGAGCCTGCCATCTTTGGTGTGAACCTGCGCTTCTTTAAGCCCTTCATCGCCGGCTGCATCGGCGGTGGTTGCGGTGCCCTGGTCTGCGCGCTTACTTCGCTGGCTGCCTCCGGCACGGGCGTTACCGGTATCTTCGGTATCCTGCTGTGCCTGGCCCAGCCCGTGCAGTATGCGATCATGTTTGCGGTTGCCGCGCTGGTTTCCTTTGCCGTCTCGTTTGTCCTGTACAAGGATGAGCCCAAGGCTTCCGAGCAGGCGTAAGAGCTTTTGATTGAGGGGATGCCCGCGGGTTGTATGCTCGCGGGCGTTTCCCGTATCCGGTGCCGATCTCTGGTGCCTTGTTACTTTCGATCCGTTAGGACTTTGATATGTCTAATGCACTTGGTCGCGACCTTGCAAAGTTGGTTGCCGCGGTTGATGCTGCCGCCTCTGAGTGTGGTCATGGCGCGTATGGCCAACACTTCCATATTATGCCGCCGGCGGGTTGGCTCAACGACCCCAACGGTCTTTGCCAAGCGGGCGGCGTGTTCCACGCTTATTTTCAATATGCGCCCTTTGATGTCGAGGGTGGCGTTAAGGTCTGGGGCCATGCGACGAGTCGCGACCTTATGACGTGGGATTACGTTGGCGCCCCGCTGCTGCCCGACGAGTCGTTCGATTGTCACGGTGTGTATTCGGGCTCCGCGCTTGCCGAAGACGGTCGCATTCGCGTACTTTATACGGGCAACGTTAAGCTTTCCGATGCGGACGGCACGTACGATTACGTCAATACCGGTCGACGAGCCGATACCGTCTATGTGGAGAGCACCGACGGCCAGGCGTTCGGCGCCAAGCGTGTGGTGCTGACTTCCGAGGATTATCCCGAGGATTTGACCTGCCATGTGCGCGACCCCAAGGTGTGGCGTGACGTGGACGGGCGTTATCACATGGTGCTGGGCGCGCGTCGTCGCGTCGACGGTCCGCATGTCGAGAGCCGTTTTTGCGCCATGCATGGCGAGGGTGCCGGTCGCGATGTGGGCGAGATCTTGGTGTACGGCTCGGCTGACATGCTTAGTTGGGAGCTCGAGAATCGCGTGTCTACGCCCGAGCGCTTTGGCTTTATGTGGGAGTGCCCCAGCTATATCGAGCTCGATGCGAAAGGCGGTGCACCGGCGAAGTGGCTGTCCTTCTCTCCCCAAGGGCTCGAGAGCGGTCGTTGGGACCGCGGCAATGTGTATGCAGCGGGCTACATGCCCGTTACGGGTGACATTACGGCTGGCAAGGACGCTTATGATCTGGGCGAGTTCCGCCTGTGGGACGCAGGTTTTGACTTCTATGCGCCGCAGGAGTTCACGGCCGAGGACGGTCGCCATATTCTAATCGGCTGGATGGGCATGCCCGATGAGCCGACCTATGGCAACGACCCCACCGTGGCGTGCGGCTGGCAGCACTGCATGACGGTGCCGCGTGAGCTTACGGTCGGTGCTGGCGGCGTGGTACTGCAGCAGCCGGCGCGCGAGATCGAGCACCATTATGCCTCGGTGCGTGTGGGGGAGGGCTCGTTGGAGGTTGCCGGCGATACCTGCTTTGACGTTATTGTTGCCGGTGTCGACGGCGCTTTTAGTGCGACCGTTGATGGCGAGCTGAAGCTGGCGTTTGTGCCCGCCGAGGGTGAACTGCCCGCGCGCTTTGAGATGCGCTTTACCGACGAGGCCCGTACGGCGGCCGGCTGCGGTCGCGCGGTGCGTTGGGAACCGGTCGACGAGGTTCGAAACGTACGCATCGTCGGCGACGCTTCTTCGGTTGAGGTGTTTGTAAACGATGGCGCGCTCGTGTTTTCGACGCGCATCTATCCCGAGACCTATGGCGTGACCGTTGACGCCGTCGGCGCGAGCGTGACCTACCACGCGCTCAACATCTAGCGATTCGCCGCATATCGGCGCTATACTGCAGCCGTTGCCCACGATGCGGGAAACACCCGCATCGTGGGTTTTTGTTTTGAAGGGACGGTGCCGTGTGGATGTACAGCAGCTAGAAGAGGCTTGGGCTTTGAGGGCCGGTGCGCGTGAGGCGCGTCTTGTCTCGGCCTCGCATGTGCCGGCGGCGCTGTCGATGCTGGGGATTGTGCGGCCCGGCGATCGCTTGGTGGCCTTTGCGGACGACTTTGCCGATGTGTTTGCCTGCGGCTTTGATGGCTGCGATGTTGCGCTGGTGGGGGAGCCCGCGGCTGCGGCGTTTGCTGCTGCGTCCGAGGGCTTTGATGCTTCGTTTGATGCCGAGGGGCCGCACCTGTGGTGGTTCGTCAACTCCATCGGCGGGTTTGGTCTGCGTGTGCCCGACCTTCGCGCTCTGGGCCGCGCGTCTCGTGAGTCGCACGCGCTGCTGGTTGTGGACAACACGGTGGCGTCGGCTTTTGGCTGCGATCCACTGCGGCTGGGTGCTGCGCTGTCGCTCGAGGCGCTCGATCGCGCGTGCGCCGGCAAGGCTCCGCGCAAGCTCGTTGCCGCTTCGGTGGCACGCTCACAGCTCAAGCGCCATCGCGTGGATGCCGCTGCCGAGCGCGCGCATGTCCTGCTTGAGGGCTGCGGATTGGCTGCGCTCGACTTGTCCTCCGATGAGGCTGAGGTTCTAGAGCACGAGCTCGACACACTCGACACCCGCATGCAGGAACACTTCGACCGTGCACGTGCGCTGGCCGAGTATTTGGCTGCCAATGAGATGGTGCGCAACGTGCGTTATCCCGGGCTGACCTCGCATCCCGACCATGCCATCGCGACTGGCATCCTGGAGCACGGTTTTGGCCCGGCAGTAGAGTTTGACCTGATGGGCTACATTGCGGGCGAATTCTTCAGCATGCTGCCGGACGAATTCCGCACATCGCCTGCCGGCGGCCCAACAACGCGCCTTTCGGCCCCACGCGGCAAGCAGGGGAGCACCATCCGCCTCTTCGCCGGCACCGACGACCCCCTGGTCGTAGCGTCCACCCTAGACAACGCCCTCCGCAACTAGCTAAATCATCCTCGACTCAATAAGTTGCGGTGAAATATGGATTGATTTACGGCTTTAACCGCATAAACAGTCCCTATTTCACCGCAACTTATGAGAAGAGATTGTGCGGCTAAAAAGCCCCGTCCCAAATTAGCTACTCTTTGATGCTGGCGATGAGGGCGTCGGCGCGGGTTGCTATGACGTCGTTGATTTCTGCCTGCAGGGTTTCGTAGACTTCGATGGCGCGCTTGCCGGCGGGGGTGAGCGATGATCCGCGGGCGCCGTCGCGCTCGATGAGCTTGCAGTCTAGCTGCCCTTCAGCCTCGTTCACAATGCGCCAAGCCTTGGAATACGCCATGCCCATGCTCTTGGCGGCACGGTTGAGCGAGTGGTCGCGGGCAATACCCTGCAGCAGCAAGACGCAGCCATGGCCAAACACACCCGGCAGATCCTTGTCGCACGCTTGAATGACCAACTTTGCCGTCGTCTTGTACTCCATGTGCTCCACGTCTTTCCGCTAAAGTGTTTGCTGGGCAAACGCAAAGCCTGCGTCAAACCCTCGTGTGCTCTTCTTAAATCATGCATTGTAGCAGTCAAAGTGCGTTAAGATACTTCCCCAGTATTGGGCGCCCAAGGTTGGGCTGGGTCCTACGAGGCCTGCAGCCGACCGGTCGCATGGAAAAAGGAGAAACATGGCTACGTTCTTTCCCGGTGAGTCCCACACGTTTTCGGAGTATCTGCTGGTTCCTGGTTACTCGTCCTCGCAGTGCATCCCCAACAACGTCTCTCTTAAGACGCCGCTAACCCGTTTCAAGCGCGGTGAGAAGCCGGCAATCACCCTGAACATCCCCATGGTTTCCGCCATCATGCAGTCCGTCTCGGGCGTCGACATGGGTGTCGCGCTCGCTACCGAGGGTGGCCTGTCCTTCATTTACGGTTCCCAGACCCCCGAGTCCGAGGCCGCTATGGTCAAGGCCGTTAAGGATCACAAGGCTGGCTTCGTTCAGTCCGATTCCACACTGACCCCCGACATGACCATGGAGCAGGTCATCGAGCTCAAGGAGAAGACCGGCCACTCCACCATGCCGGTTACCGACGACGGCACCCCCAAGGGCAAGCTCCTGGGTATCGTTACCAGCCGTGACTATCGCCCCAGCCGCGATGACCACCAGAAGAAGGTCGCCGAGTTCATGACCCCGCGCGAGCAGCTCATCGTGGGCGACAAGAACATCAGCCTCAAGGTTGCAAACGACGTCATCTGGGACAACAAGCTCAACGCTCTGCCCATTGTCGACGACAACGATCACCTCATGGGCATCGTCTTCCGCAAGGACTACGACAGCCACAAGACCAACCCCAACGAGCTGCTCGATAACGACAAGCGCTATATGGTCGGCGCCGGTATCAACACCCGCGACTATGCCGAGCGCGTGCCGCTGCTCATCGAGGCTGGTGCCGATGTCCTGTGCATCGACTCCTCCGAGGGCTTCAGTGAGTGGCAGAAGCGCACCATCGAGTGGATTCGCGCCAACTACGGCGAGGACGTCAAGGTCGGTGCCGGTAACGTCGTCGACGCCGAGGGCTTCCGCTTCTTGGCCGACTGCGGTGCCGACTTCATCAAGGTCGGTATCGGCGGCGGTTCCATCTGCATCACTCGCGAGACCAAGGGTATCGGTCGTGGCCAGGCCACCGCGCTGATCGACGTCTGCCGCGCCCGTGACGAGTACTACGAGGAGACCGGTGTTTACGTGCCCGTGTGCTCCGACGGCGGCATTGTCTACGACTACCACATGACGCTCGCCCTTGCTATGGGTGCCGACTTTATGATGCTGGGTCGCTACTTCGCCCGCTTCGATGAGAGCCCGACCGAGCGCGTCAACGTCAACGGCCAGTACATGAAGGAGTACTGGGGCGAGGGTTCTGCGCGTGCTCGCAACTGGCAGCGCTACGACCTGGGCGGCGCGGCGAAGCTCAGCTTCGTCGAGGGCGTCGACTCCTACGTTCCCTATGCCGGTTCCCTCAAGGACGGCGTGGGCGGCACGCTCTACAAGGTCAAGTCCACGATGTGCAACTGCGGCGCCCTCTCGATCCCCGAGCTCCAAGAAAAGGCACGTCTGACCCTGGTGAGCTCCACCTCCATCGTCGAAGGCGGCGCCCACGACGTAGTCGTGAAAGACTCCCAGCAGTCCGTAAGTTATCGCTAGTTACTAAATAATTTATGAAAATGGGGTCGCGTGTCTGTTGGATTGCGACCCCATTTTGTGGCTTATAGGACAAAATGTGTGTCTACTTTAGGGGCATCGGCGCAGGTCGATG
>NZ_QRYG01000023.1:0-27410 GCF_003462845.1 Collinsella sp. AF15-51
TTTTCCGGTTCGACGAACAGCCGATCGTGTCAAATTTGGTCTAACAGAGCCATCCAAAAAGTGGTTGAGGGTCCAAATAAAAGTATTGTCACGCTTTCGATAGCTATGAAGAGGGCTACGGGGATTGCTGCAATATATGCCTGTGTGTTCTTCATTATGACCTCCGTGCTCCGCACTCGGGACAGAACTTCTCGGTTCCAGAGAAGCGATATCCACATTCGGAACAGAACTTTGCAGCACTTTGCTGCGAATTGGTATCCGCAGGGATGGGCTGCGTCGCGGACGTGCCGGTGGCTTGTGAGAGTGCATCGGTCATAACTGACCCCATGGTCCCGCCGACACCGGCCATTACGCCCAGACCAATTCCCATGTTTGCGTATTCGCCAGTCGCTTCGTTTTGGGCCATCTTTTCGGCAACATCGAAGCTGCGTTCCTGTTGATAGGTATAGCCTTCGATTTGCCGTTTTTCTGCGCGCGCTTTTGCGGAGATTACGGTGCGCTGCGCCGCAGTTTCTTGTTCGATAATGCTGACCTGTTGTTTTATCTGTGCTTCGCGTACGTCGGCATATTGCTTGAAATGGAGGTCCTTAAACTTCTCGTATACCGGATCACCTTCGGGTTTGACGATGGCGGTGACCAGCATTTGCGTTAATGAGAGGCCGTATGCGGCAAAGTCGGGAAGCAGCTTGTTCTTAAGCGAGTCGGATAACTCTTCAAGGTGTGCATCAAGTTCGAAAATGGAGAGTTTTTGTTCGGTAATTACTTGTGCCAGATGAGTTTTTACTCGAGTTTGCAGGAAAGCTTTGAAATAGCTGATCAGCTTGTCCTGGGAGAGCAAAGCTTCGGTTCCAACAAGCTTGAGAAGGAGCCTGCGGGGCTCTTTTACAGCAAGAGCCATCTCTCCGGACGCCCCGAGCGAGAGCGGAAATCCATAAGTCGGTTCCATGAACTGAATCTTGGAATTGGTTCCCCAGCGTATGCCCATCTGCTCGATGAGGTTAACAAAGTAGACTTCTGAGTGAAACGGGCTGACACCACCGGTCGTTATCTTCGAAATGCCGTTCAGTAACGGTAGATTTTGAGTCTCAAGTTCATGCCTGCCTGGTCCAAACGAATCCAGGGCCTGTCCATTAAGGAAGAAAATTGCTTCTTGGGTCTCGTGAACAATGAGTTGCGAGCCCGTATTGAAGTCTTCTGAGGGGTGTTTCCAGATAAAAGTTTGGTTATTGCCCTCATATTTGATGACATCCGTGATGCTCATAGTCCTCCTGCTTCCATGGTTAGTGATGTGGATTTGCTAAGATAGCCGCCGTTGCTACGACGGCAAAAGAAGTGCTGAGACCCAGGCGCAGGATGTCGCCGGGGTACAGCTGGGCGGGTGCGCCGGAGCTGATGTCGAGTTCGCTGTTATCGGCTGTTCGAATCAGATGCGTGCCGTTGGTCGAACCGAGGTCTTGTGCGTACCAAGCATTGTTCTCGGCGAAGATGCGGAGATGCTTGGCGGAGACATCCAGCCCAACATCGGTGACAGCGCCGTCTTCGAGTGCGAGCGCTCCGATGATGGAGCCCATGGTAGAAGGCTCAATGACATAAGGGCCCCCGACGACGAGTTCGTTGTCGATCCTGATAAGGCCGATCGCACGTTCGGTGCCCGTTTGTTTTAAATCGCATGGACAGAAAGAAATACTTGAGGGGGTAAACGACCTGACGTTCTCTGCGAATTCAAAGCGGTCCCTGATGTACGCGATAGCACGGGCCGGATCGCACCAACAGGCGGTCGAAACAACGAGCGTGATTGAGATAAGAGCCCTGTCATCTTTGTCTGGCTGGCTGCTGACGAGGCGCGAGGCGGCGTTCCGGTAAAGGAGCCCATTACGCCCACAGGCACCGAGCGCTTGAGCCATCGTGTCAGTCGCTGCCGCAATCATGGTATAGATGTCGGCGTTCGAATACCCTTTTTCCCGTAGCTTGTGCAGGATTTGATTCGATGCGCAGGACCAGTCGGCAAAGTAGCGATCTTCTAGGGAGCCCGGCTGCGAGTGCACAATCGTGCGCGAAAGCCAGCTGGTGTCCTGTGCCATTTGGGCGGTAGGCTGTCCATTTGTTAACGGCAGATCGGATAGTAACAGTTCGGCAAATGCGCGATGGCTCAGGGTAAATGAAGTCTTGAACAGGGAGAACATGACCTCGAGCGGTGTTTGCCGTCTTGGCATGACATTCTCCCTTCCTTGAACTTATTCGCTAAATAAAGGATAAGGGTGCCACTAGCCGATTTTACTGTGCAACAAATTGCATGTCGGTGAGCGGTCACGCCACCTGATGCATTTGCTCCAGCATGAGAACTGGTTATCTTAGGGGCGCTATGCGGTCGCGTTTTGATTAGGATGGCACGACTCAGCCGCCCTTCGGGAAGCTGTGTCCCGGAATGGGCGCTCAGAGTGGGATGCAGTTTCCGCAAGGAGGTCCTGGGGGAAACCGTGCCCCGTTCTGATCCGAAATACTGGGACATAGTTTCCCTTTCATAACAGGAGAAGGCGCGCTGTCTGCAGTTGATTCAGACGGCGCGCCTTTTTGGTTGAGCTATGTTGAAGCTTGAAGCCAAAGCTTGTGGCTCCTTAGGAGCGGGCGGCTCCGTCGACGGGGAGCACGGCGCCCGTGACGTAGGAGGACATGTCGCTCGCCAGGAAAACAAAGGCGTTGGCGACATCCTCGGGCTCGCCCATGCGACCCAGCGGAATGGTGGCGATGATGGGCTTGATGACCTCTTCGGGCAGGTTGGCGACCATGTCGGTCTTAGTCACGCCGGGGGCGACGGCGTTGACGCGGATGCCCATGGGAGCGAGCTCGCGCGAGAGCGACTGGACCATACCGTTGACGGCAAACTTGGACGTGGGGTAACCGACGCCGGAGGGCTGGCCGTACTTGGCGACCATCGAGCTTGTGGTAGTGATGGTGCCGCCGTGGCCGGCCTCGGTCATGATCTTGGCGGCAGCCTGGTGGCCATTAAAGACGGCGACGACGTTAAGGTCCATGACCTTTGCGAACTCCTCGGCCGTGTAGTCCAAGAGGGGTGAACGCTGGGAGATACCGGCATTGTTGACGACCGTGTCCAAGCCGCCCATGTCGGCTGCAGTCTGCGTAAAGGCCTCAGTCACGGCCTCGAGCGAGGTGAGATCGCAGGAGCGACCCCAGACCTTGGCGTCGGGATAGGCGGCTGTCAGCTTCTCAACGGCCGTGTCGGCAGTCTCTTGGCGCGAGCCAAAGACGGTGACGGCAGCGCCTTCCTCGATAAAACGGCAGGCGATGGCATAGCCGATACCGCGTGTGCCTCCGGTGATGATTGCTTTCTTGCCCTCGAGCAACATGGTGCTTCCTCTCATCGCGGGCGGACATTCGCAACACAGCGTAGCCGTAACCGGAATCGGCCGTGTTTGCATATCGGTGAACGGTAGCCCGCGTTACCGATGAGCGGCTCGCGCAAATGTGCTCTGCCGTTGTGCTTAGGGCAGGTGACAAAAGGGCTCCCGTCCCACATCGGACGGGAGCCCTCAAGGCGCGTATTGCTAGGCGAGCGTTGGGCTAGTTCGCCATGACGCCTTCGGTCCAAGCTTCAACGTCCTCGATGCGCAGGACGTTGGCGACCTCGGCCACGCAGTCGACGCTGGCAAGCTCGGCGGCGGCAGCCTGGACGTCCTTCTCGAGCGCGCGGTGCGTTAGGAAGATGACCGAGCAGGCATCGCTGACGCCCGATTTGCCGTCCTCGACCTGGTTGATGAGCGAGATCGAGATGTTGTGCTTGGCAAAGATGTCGACCGTCTCGGACAGGGCGCCCACGCGGTCGGCGACTTTCAGGCGCACATAGTACTTGGTCTGGAGCTCGTCCATGGGCTTAAAGGCGAGGTTGTGACCATAGGGCTCAATCTCGGGCAGCGGAGCAACGCCGCGGCTGATCTGCTCGGAGAGCGACAGGATGTCGCCCACGACGGCACTCGCGGTGGGGAAGGAGCCTGCGCCGGCACCGTAGAACATGGTCTCGCCCACGGCGTCGCCTACCACGTAGACAGCGTTCATGGCGCCGTTGACCTTGGCGAGCATGTGGTCGGCGGGGATCAGCGTGGGATGCACGCGGACGTCGACGCCGGCGTCGGTGTTGCGTGCGATGCCCAGCAGCTTGATGGTGTAGCCGAGCTCGCGGGCCTGGGCGATGTCCTCGGCGCCGATGGTACGGATACCCTGCTGGTAGACATCGTCGGTGGTCACGCGGGTGCCAAAGCCGATGGAAGCGAGGATTGCCGTCTTGCTGGCGGCGTCGAAGCCGTCGACGTCGGCGGACGGGTCGGCCTCGGCATAGCCCTTAGCCTGGGCGTCGGCGAGCACGTCAGCGTAATCGGCGCCCTCGGCGTCCATGCGCGACAGGATGTAGTTGGTGGTGCCGTTGAGGATGCCGGCGATGGTCAGGATCTTGTTACCCACCAGGTCGTGCTCGAGCGTGCTGACAATGGGGATGCCGCCACCGCAGCTGGCCTCGCACTTAATCTGCACGCCGCACGCACGTGCCTTCTCGGCAAGCGTCTCGACATGGCGGCCCAGCAGGGCCTTGTTGGCGGAGACGACATGCTTGCCGTTCTCGAAGGCAGTGGTGAAGATCTCGGTTGCGGGATGCTCGCCGCCAATCAGCTCGACGACGATGTCGACGGCGGGGTCGGTGACGACATCGTGCCAGTCGCTCGTAAAGGCCTCGCGCTCAATGCCTGCCGCCTCGGCCTGCTCCCAAGCAAGCGCGCAGGCGCGGGTCAGCTTAAGGTCGATGCCGTAGGCTGCCAGGTACTCATCGTGGTGGCTCTTGATCAGACGGGCCACGCCGCCGCCGACGGTTCCCAGACCGATCAGACCGACGTTCACGGTGCGCAGGGGTTCGCTCATAGATAACTCCTTCGTGCATCTTATGGATGGATAAACCGCTTAAAGGTTGAGTGCATTCTAGCGTGAACCGGGGGCGCGTGCTCGCCAGGCAACAGGAGCCGCACAAAACGGCACCCCCGAAACGCTGCGGAAACATTGGAAACACGCTCGCTACAAACGGACTTCCGTAACAAACTGTCAACGTTTGCGCCATAAGGTTTGCCCTGTACCGCAAGACGGCCGCACCGCGGCCAGCGAAAAAAGGGGGACACCATGTTCAACATCAACAGCACGCTCAGCCGTAGGAACTTTCTCGCCGGCGCTGCGGCGCTCGGCAGCACCGCAGCACTCGCTGGTTGCTCGTCGGGTGGCTCGGACGGCGGCACCGCCGATGACGGCAAGACCTTCAAGATCGGTGTCATCGGCCCTCTGACCGGCGCCGCGGCAACCTATGGCGTTTCGGCCGAGAAGGGTGCCAAGCTTGCCGCCAAGGATTTCTCGACCAAGGACCTCAAACTCTCGCTTAAGTCCGAGGATGACGTCGCCGACGGCGAGAAGGCTATCAACGCCTTCAATACCCTGTGCGACTGGGGCATGCAGGCGCTCGTCGGCCCCGTCACGACTGGTGCCGCCGTCGCTGTCTCGGGCGAGATCGCCGACGATATGCTCATGGTCACGCCTTCGGCCTCGTCGCTCGACGTGACCAAGGATAAGACAACGGTCTTTCAGGTTTGCTTCACCGATCCCACCATGGGTGCCAGCGCCGCGAAGTTCTTGGCCGAGAAGTATGCAGACGCCAAGATCGCCCTGTTCTACAACTCCGGCGATACGTACAGCTCGGGTGTTGCCGATGCCTTTGCCGAGCAGGCCAAGGAGTCCAAACTTGATATCGTCGATACCGAGACCTTTAAGGACGACTCCTCCACGAGCTTTACCAACCAGCTCACCAAGGCCAAGGAGGCCGGCGCCACGCTCATCTTTGCGCCGATCTACTACACGCCGGCGTCCGTTTTGCTCAAGAACGCCAAGGACATGGGATACGACATGACCCTCATGGGTACCGACGGCATGGACGGCCTGCTCTCCGTTGAGGGCTTCGACACCTCCCTTGCCGAGGGCGTGCTGCTCATGACCCCGTTCTCTGCCGACGATGAGAAGAACGCCGACTTCGTCAAGGCATATAAGGACGCCTACGACGAGACGCCTAACCAGTTTGCCGCCGATGCCTATGACTGCGTCCATGCGATTGTCGAGGCTATCGATAAGGCAGACATCGACATCACGGCCGACGGCGCCGACATTGCCGGCGATCTTGCCAAGGCCATGCGCAAGATCAAGATCGAGGGCCTGACGGGCGAGCTCACGTGGAACGACGAGGGCCAAGTCGAGAAGCCCGCCACAGCCTATGTGATCCAGGACGGCAAGTACATCGCCGCCTAAGTGCGCAAAAGTGCGACCGGTGAGGCCGTTTTATTCAGGGCAGGGACGCTTGTAACGGAATGGAAACATTACTTTCACACAATAAAGTGGCTAAACTGCATAAACCAATAGAAATACGCATAATTATGGATAAACGGACAAAACAAAAGAAAAGTTGAAATAATCGCCACTTTTCTCAACTAAAGCGTCTACTATTTTGCGAACGCCGAACACGGCGAAGGATGGCCTGTTGGGTAACCGAAACCCGACGAGATTTGAGAGGAGAGCCGCATGTCGAGCCTCACCGGTAAGTCATTGAACCCTGTTATGAATCGCAGGAGCGTTATCGCGAGCGCAGCAGGTCTGGGGGCGATGTCTATTCTAGCTGGCTGCTCCTCCAACGGCGGCGACAGCGGTTCCGCTTCGGGCGACGCTTCGTTTAAGATCGGCACCATCGGCCCGCTGACCGGCGCCAACGCGTCCTACGGCAAGTCCGTTACCCAGGGTGTCGAGCTTGGCTGCAAGGATTTCTCGACCAAGGAGCTGCCGCTTGCCAGCAAGGCCGAGGATGACCAGGCCGACGGCGAGAAGGCCGTCAACGCCTTTAACACCCTGCTCGACTGGGGCATGCAGGCCCTCGTCGGCCCGACCACCACGGGTGCGTCGGTTGCCGTTGCCGCCGAGTGCGGTAACGACCCCGAGACGTTCATGATCACTCCGTCCGCGTCCTCCGAGGACGTCACCAAGGGCAAGGATTGCGTCTTCCAGGTTTGCTTTACCGATCCCAACCAGGGCGTCAACGCTGCCAAGTTCCTGGCGCAGAAGTATGCGGACGAGAAGTTCGTACTGTTCTATAACTCCGGCGACGCCTATTCTTCGGGCATCGCAGATTCCTTTAAGGTTCAGGCCGCTAAATCCAAGCTCGAGATTGTTGACGAGGAGACCTTTAAGGACGACTCCGCCACGAGCTTTACCAACCAGCTCACCAAGGCCAAGCAGGCCGGCGCTACCATGATCTTTGCGCCGATCTACTACACGCCGGCGTCCGTCCTGCTCAAGAACGCCAAGGACATGGGCTACGACGTCAAGATGATGGGCTGCGACGGCATGGACGGCATCCTGGGCGTTGAGGGCTTCGACACCTCTCTTGCCGAGGGTCTGCTGCTCATGACCCCGTTCTCCGCCGACG
Source organism: Collinsella sp. AF15-51 (assembly GCF_003462845.1). Lineage (NCBI taxonomy): Bacteria > Bacillati > Actinomycetota > Coriobacteriia > Coriobacteriales > Coriobacteriaceae > Collinsella > Collinsella sp. AF15-51. Next base: position 7,511 of record NZ_QRYG01000023.1, read on the forward strand.
ACGAGAAGAACGCCGACTTCGTCAACGCTTACAAGGATAAGTATGGCGAGACTCCGGACCAGTTTGCCGCCGACGCTTACGACGGCGTGCACGCGGTGGCCGAGGCCCTCGAGGAGGCCGGTCTTGGTGTCGACGCCGACCCGACCGAGGTCGCCAAGAAGCTGCCTAAGGCTATGCTCAAGATTACCGTTGACGGTCTGACCGGCAAGCTCACCTGGAACGATAAGGGCCAGGTCCAGAAGGAGCCCACGGCGTACGTCATCACCGACGGCAAGTACGTACAGGCCTAATAAGCCGCCTTACATAGAGCGGTTTTGATCCCAAGCAGGGGAGGTTTTGGCCTTCCCTGCTTGCTTGGTATCTAGGGACAGTGTAACGTCCCTGTTTCATACATTAACTGGAAACCTATTCGAAAGGGGGATGTGGAACATGACGGTCTTTATCCAATACCTGGTCAACGGCCTGTCCATGGGCAGCGTCTACGCCATCATCGCGTTGGGCTACACCATGGTCTATGGCATCGCCAAGATGCTGAACTTCGCTCACGGCGACGTTATCATGGTCGGTGCCTATGTCTCGTTCTGCGCCACGTCGTATCTCGGCCTCCCGGGCTGGGCATCTGTAATTCTCTCTTGTGTGGTCTGTACCGTTCTCGGTGTTCTCATCGAGGGTCTGGCATACAAGCCGCTGCGTCAGGCGGGGCCGCTGGCCGTTTTGATCACGGCCATCGGCGTGTCTTACTTCCTGCAGAACGCCGCGCAGCTTCTGTGGGGCGCCACGCCCAAGAACTTCACTTCGCTCGTCACCTTCCAGGTGCCGGAGTTCTTGGCCAAGTTCAATGTAAGCGCCGTATCGCTCGTCACCATCGTCGCCTGCCTGGTTATCATGGCCGGCCTGATGTTCTTTACAGGTAAGACCAAGATGGGCAAGGCAATGCGTGCCGTGTCCGAGGACAAAGCCGCCGCTCAGCTCATGGGCATCAACGTCAACCGCACCATCTCGATGACGTTTGCTATCGGCTCCGCCCTTGCTGCCATCGCCGGTGTGCTCCTGTGCTCCTACTCGCCGGTCCTGCAGCCCACCACGGGCGCCATGCCTGGCATCAAGGCCTTCGACGCTGCCGTTTTCGGCGGCATCGGCTCCATCTCCGGTGCCTTTGTCGGTGGCATTCTCATCGGCATCATCGAGGCGATGGCGCAGGCCTACATTTCCACGAGCCTTGCCAACTCCATCGTCTTTGGTGTTTTGATCATCGTCCTGCTCGTCAAGCCTGCCGGCCTCTTGGGCAAGTACGTCCCCGAGAAGGTGTAGGTGAGCGTTATGAAGTTTCTTAAAGACAAGCAGACGCGTCACGACTTTGTTACGTACGCCATGTGCCTTGTGGCGTTCGCCATCGTGTTCTTTATGCAGTCCAACCACATGATTCCGCGCATGATCGCCGGTCAGCTGGTTCCCATCACGGCCTATATCGTCATGGCCATCTCCCTCAACCTCGTCGTCGGCATCGCGGGCGACTTGTCGCTGGGCCACGCGGGCTTTATGAGCGTCGGCGCCTACACGGGCATCGTCACCGCGGTCGCCCTCGAGAGCGCCGTTCCCTCCGATCCGGTGCGCCTTATCATCAGCATCGTGGTCGGCGCCATCGCTGCCGCTATCCTGGGCTTCTTGATCGGCATCCCGGTCCTTCGCCTGAGCGGCGATTACCTGGCTATCGTGACGCTGGCCTTTGGCGAGATTATCAAAGAGATCGTCACCTGTCTCATTGTGGGCGTCGATTCCCGCGGCCTGCACGTGATCTTTAACATCACGGGTAACTCCACAATCGACGATCTGCACCTGCTCGAGGACGGTACCGCCATCATCAAGGGCGCCCAGGGCGCCTCGGGCGTGTCGACGTACTCGACCTTCCTCGCCGGTGCCATCCTGGTCATGGTTGCGCTCGTGATCGTACTCAACCTGGTTCGCAGCCGTACCGGCCGTGCCATTATGGCCGTGCGCGACAACAAGATCGCTGCCGAGTCCGTGGGCATCTCCGTCACCGAGTACCGCATGATCGCCTTCGTGGTTTCCGCCGCTCTCGCCGGCGCTGCCGGAGCCCTCTTCGGCGGTAACTTCTCGCAGCTTTCCGCTACCAAGTTCGACTTCAACACGTCCATCCTCATCCTGGTGTTCGTGGTCCTGGGCGGTCTGGGCAATATGCGCGGCTCCGTCATCGCGGCGGCGTTGCTCACAGTGCTTCCCGAGCTGCTCCGTCAGTTCTCGGACTACCGCATGCTCATCTACGCCATCGTGCTGATCCTGGTCATGATCTTTACCAACAACCCGCAGCTCAAGGCGTTCTTCGCACGCATTAAGGACCGCTTTGCTTCCAAGAAGGAGGTGGCAGTCGATGCCCAGTAAGTTTGAGTTCAACAAGGGCAAGATGGTCCCGTATCCTTCTGGCGCCATCGTTCCCGATCGCGACCTGGGCCAGCGCCCGGCGCTCGAGTGCATCCACTTGGGCATTGAATTTGGCGGCCTTAAGGCAGTAGACGACTTTAGCCTGACCATCGGTAAGACCGAGATCGCCGGTTTGATCGGCCCTAACGGTGCCGGTAAGACCACGGTCTTCAACCTGCTCACCAAGGTGTACCAGCCCACGCACGGCACCATCCTGCTCGACGGCGAGGACACCTCGGGCAAGTCGGTCTATCAGGTCAACCGCATGGGTATTGCCCGTACATTCCAGAACATTCGCCTGTTCAACACCATGACGGTGGAGGATAACGTTAAGGTCGGCCTGCATAACCAGGAGCGCTACTCCGGCTTTGAGGGCGTGCTGCGCCTGCCGACGTATTGGAAGCACGAGAAGGCCGCCCACGAGCGCGCCATGGAGCTGCTGTCCATCTTTGATATGGAGCACCTGGCAAACGAGCAGGCCGGATCGCTGCCATACGGCGCTCAGCGTCGTCTGGAGATTGTCCGCGCGCTTGCCACCAACCCCAAGCTACTGCTGCTCGACGAGCCTGCCGCCGGCATGAACCCGTCCGAGACCGCGGAGCTCATGGAGAACATTGTCAAGATCCGCGACACCTTTGGCATTGCCATCATGCTTATCGAGCATGACATGTCGCTCGTCATGAACATCTGCGAGGGCATCTGCGTGCTCAACTTTGGCAAGGTCATCGCCAAGGGTACGGCCGAGGAGATCCAGAATAACGACGCTGTTATCGAGGCGTATCTGGGCAAGCAGGATAAGGGGGAGAACTAAATGGCAGAGCCGATGCTTTCCGTCTACAACATCAACGTCTGGTACGGCGCCATCCACGCCATCAAGGACATCTCCTTTAACGTCAACGAGGGCGAGATCGTGGCCCTGATCGGCGCGAACGGCGCCGGCAAGTCCACGACGCTTAAGACCGTCTCGGGCCTGCTGCGTTCCAAGACCGGCTCCATCAAGTTTATGGGCGAGGACATTACCCATACGCCTGCCGATAAACTGGTGGGCAAGGGCCTGGCCCAGGTGCCCGAGGGCCGTCGCGCCTTTTTGCAGATGACGGTCGAGGAGAACCTGGAGATGGGCGCCTACACGCAGCCCAAGTCCACGGTGGCTCCGGGCCTTGAGCGCGTCTACGAGCAGTTCCCGCGCCTTAAGGAGCGCCGTCGCCAGGTCGCCGGCACCCTTTCGGGCGGCGAGCAGCAGATGCTCGTTATGGGGCGCGCCCTTATGAGCAACCCCAAGCTGCTCATGCTCGATGAGCCTTCCATGGGTCTGGCGCCGATTCTGATTGAGCAGATCTTCCAGATTGTCGAGGACCTGCACAAGGCCGGCACCACGGTGCTTCTGGTCGAGCAGAACGCCCAGATGGCGCTTTCAATCGCCACGCGCGGCTACGTGCTCGAGACCGGCAAGATCACCATGACCGGCAGCGGCCAAGAGCTGCTCCACGACGACAACGTCCGCAAAGCCTACCTGGGCGGCTAGATAGTTACGCGGTTTTACCAAACCGCGTAACGGCTCGACGCTGCGCGAGCGCCAGAGCGACAACTTGTCATTCAAAGAGGGCGGCATGACCAGAAGGTCAATGCCGCCTCGTTTCAAGGCACCTTGCTCGCTCTGGCGGGCTTTCGCTGTCGTTGCCAAAACATCGACGTTGGGGGTAGTCGTTGGGGACGTTCTTGAATGACTAGTCGTTTAAGAACGTCCCCAACGACTAGGTCAAAAGGCTCCGAGTGCGGCGTGCTCACGCCCGTCGTGGTGTGCCCGAAGGGGGATGGCTGCTACGAGCTCGATCATTTGCGAGTAGAAGACGAACCAGCCGTTGCAGATCCAATATGGATCTCGCCAACCTCGGCAAGCTGCTCGATGAGTGGAAGCCCTGTCGGGTCGTCCATTTCAACACCACCCAGAATGATGGTGTCATCGCGCAGGTCGATCTGCGTGTTGAACACAGCGAGGTTAAAGCCGGAGGCCACAAATCCGATAGCAGCCAGGACGAGCCCCGTGGCAACAAGCCCACCCGCTACGGCAAGGTAAATCTTTTTTACGCTGGACATGTTTGCACTCCTTCCTATGCCGTGAGCGGCGCCGCTTCAGCGCCCATGCGGCTCTTATTGCCTCGATCTTTCCAGAAGGGCGAAACGGCTTTCTTCGCCCAAAGGGCAGAGAGGCGCGCGATCTGCTTGGACGCCGTCCAGGCGCCTGCTCCCGTGAGGAGCGCCACACCGATGGAAGCGAATCCCATTCCCATCGAGGCCAAAACGTACGGAACATGCCCGATAATGATGCCGTCCACGGCGAACAGGAGCCCTACCAGGCCCGCGCCCCCGAATGCCGCGGCCACGATCCACACGCAGAGCGCAAGAACCCAAATACAGATGTAGACTGCAGCGGCAACGGCGACGAACGCGAGCAGCAGCGGAATCCATACCGGAGAGCCCACGATGGCGAGCGCCCATAGAAGTGCCGTGCTCTTGCGCTTGGTCCTCGCGATCGCGCGCGGCACGGCGGGCAGTTCGTCGAGCGTTGCCTCGGCGACCTCACCGGGCGTGCCCATGGCGGCCACAGCCTCGGCCTCCGTCATGCCGTCCTCCATACGGTCGGCGATGGCCTCCGCGTAGAACTCCTGCGTTTCCTTTACCTGATCTGCCGGCAGGCAGGCCAGAAGCTCGCCCAGCCGGTTCAAGAACTCATCGCGCGTCATGGTGCGCCCCCTCCACGTAACGGTAGATCTCCTGCACGGATGGCCATTCGGCGAGGAACTCGGCGATACGCTCGCGCCCGGCGTCCGTGATGCGGTAGTACCTCCGCAGCCGCCCGTTGTGTTCGGCGGAGCGCGCGGTGATGCAGCCCGCCTTCTCCAGGCGCTTGAGCAACGGATAGAGCGTGGATTCCGTGAGTCCCATACTCGCGGGCACGTCCTTCACGATCTGATAGCCGTAGGATTCCTCGCCCGAGACGGCCGCGAGCACGCAGGCCTCGAGGAAGCCGCGCTTCATCTGTGCCTCCATCCGCACACCTCCTTTCGTAGTATACTGTGTAACACCTACTATATGACACATAGTATATGATGTCAACAGTTGTCGTATAGGGAGTCTGGTCTGTCTGTCCCCTGCGGGTACTCATTGGGGACGTACTTAAATGAGTGCCCATCGCTCAAGGTGGCACCTGGGGACGTTCCTTATGTGCCGGCACTTTGGGACACTCCTTGTCAAGGTTTTGTTCCATCGTGCGGGTTGCTATTTAACGTGCGACAATGCCGTGTGGAAATAGAAATGTCTTCTGGGGGCTATCTATGCTGTACGAATTTTGCGCCGAGAACTTTGAGCGAGTGCCGGCGGCCATCGAGGCTGGTGCGGGGCGCATTGAGCTGTGTGACAACCTTGCCGTCGGTGGCACCACGCCTTCCGCCGGCGTTATTAGCGCTACAGTCAGTTACGCTCACGAGCATGACGCGCGAGTGATGTGCATGATTCGTCCGCGTGGTGGCGACTTTCATTACAACCAGGACGAGCTGCGCATGATGGAGATGGACCTGGGCCTTGCTGTGAGTGCCGGCGTTGACGGCCTGGTCTTTGGCTGCTGCAAGCCCTGTGCCAGCGGCTGGGCGCTCGACGAGCTCACCCTCGGCGCCCTCGTTATGGCTACGGGCTGCGCGACGGAGGAGTGCAAGCGCGAGCCCCTTGACATCACCTTCCACATGGCATTTGACCAGCTCTCGCCCGAGGTTCAGCTCGATGCGATTGATACACTTGCCGACTGCGGCGTTACGCGCATCCTCACACATGGCGGTGCGGCCGGTACGTCGATCGAGGATAATTTCGATCACCTGGCTCGTTTAATCGAGTATGCGGGCGATCGCTTGACCATCCTTCCCGGCGGCGGCATCACTACGGCAAATCGCGACGCGGTCGTGGCGGCGCTAGGCGTCTCCGAGCTCCATGGCACCAAGATCGTGCCGCTGGGGGTATAACCCGTGGCGCTGGTATTTGACGTCCAGCAGGCGAGCGGCAAGCCCGACGATAATCGTCGCCCTGGCACCGCGTGCCCCTTTTGCGACACGGAGGGGCTCGCCAACATCATCCAGCGCGATGGTGACTGCATCTGGCTCGAGAATAAGTTCAAGACCTTGCGGGCCACCCGTCAGACCGTATTGATCGAGTCGGCCAATCACGACGCCGACCTGGCGACCTATGAACCAGATGAGCTGCATCATGTGATGCGGTTTGCCCTGGGCTGTTGGCAGCAGATGATCGATTCCCAACAGTACCGCAGTGTGCTCATGTACAAGAACAAAGGCCCGCTTTCGGGCGGCAGTCTCGTCCATCCACACATGCAGATTGTGGGCTTGGAACAGGAGGACGGCTATGCGGCGCTGACTTCCGCCAATTTCGAAGGCGTCAATGTCTGGCAACAGGGGAGAGTCTCGGTCAACATCTCAACCGAACCGATCATGGGGTTCTTTGAGGTCAATGTTTCAGTCCCACAGGGAATCGCCGCCAGCGACGACGCCCGCGACCAAGCCGAAGCGGACCTGTTTGCCGATGCGATTCAGGTGGCCCTGCGCTATATCCTGCACGAACACCACGGCGGTCGCGCGGAGTCGTACAACTTGTTCTTCTACCACATGGACGGCCGGACCATTGCCAAGGCGTTGCCACGTTGGGTGGTATCGCCCTACTTCGTGGGCTATCGTCTGGCCCAGGTTAATGCCGAGACCACGCTCGATATCGATGCTGAGCGCCTACGCGCGCATCTGGAAACGCTCGTATAGCAAGGCGAGCGCCTTCGAAAAGTGTGCTGCCTAGCGTGCCATCGCGTCGCGCCCAGCCTTGACCCGCTTGCGCTGTTTGGCGCGCTCCTCGCCGGTTAGGCGCTCAAAGAGGTGCCCGATAATCGAGGCCAGCACCTGCTGAAACAGCGTTCCGCACATGACGGGAAACACGACTTCGCCTGGAAAGTACTGCGTGGCGATGACGGCGCCCGAAGAGATGTTACGCATGCCGCAGGTAAAGCACATGGTAGTCGTCTCGCTATATGGCAGATGCAGCGCGCGGGCGACCAGAATGCCGACGACAAAGCCGCTGATGGCGAAGGTCAAAATAAAGAGGGCGACTTCCAGGCGCACCGCATTCATGTGCAGCACGTACTCGCTCATGGCGGTGGAGTTGGAGGCGATGACACCCATCATCATGAACTTACAGGCGGGCGAAAGCGCGGGGGAGAGTTTCTCGTGTCCCCATCCGCGCGTGAACTCGTTGATCACGATGCCGAGCACGGCGGGGATGGCGATCATAAAGGCCATGTTCTGCATCATGCCCGGAACATCGATTGCAACGGTGGCACCCAGCAGGAGCTTAAGCGTGAGCGGAATCGTGACGGGCGAGATGACCGAGGACGTCAGGATGATGGTGAGCGCGAGCGGGCCGTTGCCGCCGAACATGCTGATCCACATAAAGGCGGTGACTGCCACGGGTACGCTGTACTCGAGCACGATGCCGCAGACAAGGTTTGGGTTGGAACCAAAGAACAACGATCCTGCGGCATAGGCTGCAAGGGGGATGAGCGCCGCCGAGACGAGCAATGCCGCAATCAGATGCAGCGGACGGCGGAACACCTCAGTAACCTGATGGAAAGTGTTGCTGAGCGCACCTTGGAACGTCATAAAGGCAAACAGGGCGGGAACGATTGGCTTGAGCACGCCGATCTGCTGGGGAAAGAGCACGCCGAGCGTAACGCAAATCGGAACGATGACCTGCATGTACCCCGCGAGAAACTTACCCAGTCCAACCCATTGCTTCATATGCTCTTGTGACTCCCTTTGCTCGTGAATCCGTTTTGAATGGATATGCTAGACGCTCGCATGCGTCCGTGTGTCAGAAACGCTTGAATATTTCGAGGCTATTACCGGCATCGTTTACCGAAACCGCGGCGTGCCGCGAGGTTCTGCGTCCGTGCCGCACGGTATAATAAATCCGTTCAACAGATCTGCCTGCCGAAGCGGGCATACACAGAGGACTCATCGCTATGAACCGTGAGAGGTATCGCGGCGACCTGCCCCTATCGGGGGTGGGCGCCTATGTCATCGCTTAAGACGACGCATCGCTGGGCGGTCGCTCGGCAAAACCCCGAGCTCGAAAAGGAGCTTTCGGCTGGCCTGGGCATACCCGGGCTGGTGGCGCGCATTATGGTTGCGCACGGCATTACATCCATCGAGGAAGGCCAGCTGTTTTTGACGCCTTCGCTCGATCGCGACTGGGCGGACCCGCTCGTTATTCCGGGCATGGCGGTCGTCGCTGACCGCGTTGAGCGTGCTATTCGCAGCCACGAGCGCATCGCCGTCTTTGGCGATTTTGACGTCGACGGCATTACGTCGACTTGTCTGTTGACCGAGGCGCTACGTTCGTTTGGCGCCAACGTCACGCCGTTTATTCCGCATCGCTTTGACGAGGGCTACGGCCTGTCGCGTGCGGCGCTCGACCGCGTCAACGAGCTCGCCCAACCCAACCTGATCGTGACCGTCGATAACGGCATTGCCGCCAAGGAGGAGGTCTCCTATCTGGAGAGCCTGGGGATCGATTTGGTGGTCACGGACCATCACGAGCCGTCCGACCAGGTGCCGCAGGGCGTGCCCCTGACCGACCCCAAGCTCGAGGACGAGGGCCCCTCGCGCGAGCTTGCCGGTGCCGGCGTGGCGCTCAAGCTGGTGCAGGTCCTGGGCGAGCGTTTGGGCAAGCCGTCGTATTGGCGTTCGCTGATCGAGGTCGCGGCGCTGGGCACCGTGTCCGACATGATGCCGCTCACGCCCGAGAATCGCGCACTGGTCGCCGAGGGCATCCAGCAGATGCGCGTGACGGCCCGTCCCGGCTATATCGCGCTTGCCGCACTTGCCAAGGCCGACCTTTCTACCATTACGGCCGACGGCCTGTCGTTTTCGCTCATCCCTCGTCTGAATGCTGCCGGCCGCATGGCTGATCCCAAGCTGGCGCTCGACCTGCTGCTTGCCCGCGATCCTATCGAGGCAAGTGCACTGGCAGCCGAGCTCGAGGAAATCAACCGTCAGCGCCGCGAGATCGAGGCCGAGCTTACGCGCGATGCCATGGCGAAGGTCGAGGAGACTTATGACGGCGGGCGCGCAATCGTCGTGGGCGGCGAGGGCTGGCACGAGGGCGTCAAGGGCATCGTGGCGAGCCGCCTGACCAATCGCTATCACGTGCCGGCGCTGCTCTTCTCGATCGAGGACGGCGTTGCACGCGGATCGGGTCGCTCGGTGGGCAAGGTCAACCTGTTCGATGCCGTCGAGCGTTGCTCCGATCTGCTGATTCGCCGCGGCGGGCATGCCGGTGCGGTGGGTGTAACCATCGAGGCATCCAAGCTCGATGAGTTCCGCCGTCGCCTTTCGGCCGTGCTATCGGAGCTTCCCGCCGATGACTTTGAGGACACTGACGAGGTTGCCGCCACCGTTGACCTCTCCGAGCTAAATATCGAGACTATCGAGCAGATTTCTCGTCTTGAGCCGTTTGGCCAGGGCAATAAGGTGCCGCTTCTGGCTGCCGAGGGCGTGACGATGTGCGATCGCGCCGTGGTGGGCAAAACCGGCGAGCACATGCGCTTTGTGGCGACCGATGGCGCCGCGAGTGTGCCGGCCATCATGTTCCGCGTGCCGCAGATCGATAGGCTCATCAATTGCGACAGCGCCGTCGACTTGGTGTTCGAGGCCGTGGCCGAGCATTGGCAGGGACGCGTGAAGCCCAAGCTCATGATCAAAGATGTCTTGGTGCGCGATACCGCGGCGTCCAATATCGACGATCCGGCATGCGAGCTTCGCCGCGGCGTGCAGCCGGCGGATTCTGGCCTGCGCCTGGAGTCGCGTAAACGCGAGACGCTCGCCCAGCTTTCTTATACCGAGCTCACGCGCTCGCTTATCCATAGCTTTATCGGCTCGAACCAGCCACATCGCGCGCAGGTCGAGGCACTCGACGCGCTCGCCGACCACCAGAGCGTTTTGGCCGTTATGGGGACGGGACGTGGTAAGTCGCTCATCTTCCATGTGCACGCCGCGCGCGAGGCGGTCCTTCGAGGGCGTGCGAGCATCTTTGTCTATCCGCTGCGCGCGCTCGTTGCCGACCAGGCCTATCATCTTTCATCGACGATGGCTGCACTCGGGATTGGCGTGGGCGTGTTGACCGGCGAGACCGTGGAAGCAACGCGCGATGACGTGTTTGCCGGCCTGGCTTCGGGCCGCACCGGCATCGTACTCACGACGCCTGAGTTCCTGTCTATTCACCGCGACCGCTTTGCGCGCTCGGGGCGTATCGGATTTGTCGTTATTGACGAGGCGCACCATGCCGGTCTTGCCAAGGGCGGCGACCGAAGCGCATACCTCGACATGCCCGATATCCTCAAGGCCCTGGGCGATCCGGTCGTTATGGCGGCGACGGCCACCGCGACGGCTCCGGTCGTGGCGGAGCTTGCCCGCGTGCTGTCGATTGCCCGTACGGTGGTCGACGAGACCGTGCGCGAGAACTTGCGGCTCGAGGACGACCGCGATCTTGCGAGCCGCGAAAACCGCCTGGTGTCCATCGTCGCGACGGGGGAGAAGACCGTCATCTACGTCAACTCGCGTGATCAGTCCGTGGCGCTTGCCAAGACGCTACGCAAACGCGTTCCCGACTACGCGTCGCATATCGCCTTTTACAACGCGGGCCTTACGCGCACCGACCGCCATCGCGTAGAGGAGGCGTTTCGTGACGGATGCCTCAGCTGCATCGTCTCGACCTCTGCCTTTGGCGAGGGCGTCAACCTTCCCGATATTCGCCATGTCGTGCTCTATCACATGCCGTTTGGCGCGATTGAGTTTAACCAGATGAGTGGCCGCGCCGGTCGCGATGGACAGCCCGCCGTGATTCACCTGCTCTATTCGTCGCGCGACGCCCGCATTAACGAGCGCCTACTCGACTGCTATGCGCCTGAGCGCGACGAGCTCGTCACGCTCTATCGCGCGCTGCAAACCATGTGGCGCTCCAACCGCGGCAAGACCGGGGACGATTCCTTTAGCGCGAGCGATATCGACATCGCGCAGATGTGCCTTGCCATCGATGCTCGCACGCCGGTCGACGAGCGCTCGGTGGAAAGTGGCCTGGGAATCTTCGAAGAGCTTGGCTTCTGTCGCGTTTCGGGGTTTGACGACACCCGTCGCATCGCGATGGCCGAAAACCCCGGCCGTGTGCAATTGAGCAGGTCAATTCGCTATTTGGAGGGCTTGCGTTCGCGCATGGAGTTCTCGGCTTTCCGGAGTTGGGCGCTCGATTCGTGCGCTTCTGATATGCTAGCCAAAGTTAACCGCCCGATCGTACCGCGGGCCTAGGGGAAGGGAACCTCGATGGATGCCGCAGCCCGTACCGCCCATGATTCCGCCCTCCAGCCGTTCTCGGAGATGGAGCACTATAAGCATGCCGATGAGCTGCCGCCCGAGATTATGGCGGACAGCTACGACAAGCTGGAGCGCCTGTGCCTCAAATATATGAATGAGGACGACTTTTCTAAGGTGGAGCAGGCCTATTGCTTTGCTGCCGAGAAGCACTGCAACCAAAAGCGCCGCTCGGGTGAGATGTACATCAACCATCCCGTCGAGGTGGCCATCATTTTGGCCGATCTCAAGATGGACTGCGATGTGGTGTGCGCCGCGCTGCTGCACGATACCGTCGAGGATACCGAGACCTCGCTTGCCGATGTTTCCGGCCTGTTTGGCGATACGGTGGCCGAGCTCGTCGATGGCGTGACCAAGCTCACCAACATCGAAGTCGACAGCATGGACGAGAAACAGGCGCTCACGCTGCGAAAGATGTTCCTCGCCATGTCCAAGGACATCCGCGTCATCATCGTTAAGCTTGCCGACCGTCTGCACAACATGCGCACCCTTGCGGCCCTGCGTGAGGACCGTCGCCTGTTTAAGGCCCGCGAGACCATGGACGTGTATGCGCCCCTGGCCGACCGTCTGGGCATGAGCTCCATTAAATGGGAGCTCGAGGACCTGTCCTTCTTCTATCTTGAGCCCGACGCCTACCAACGCATCGCGCGCATGGTGGCGGAGTCGCGCGAGGTCCGTGAACGCTATCTGGCCGAGACCATCAAGACGCTCACCGACGAGCTCAACCGCATTGGCCTGGAGGACTTCCAGATCAACGGCCGTTCCAAGCACTATTGGTCCATCTACCAAAAGATGAAGCGCAAGGGCAAGGAATTTTCCGAGATCTACGACCTGGTGGCACTGCGCGTCATCACGCATTCGGTACGTGATTGCTACTCTACGCTCGGCGCGGTGCATACGCTGTGGCACCCCATGCCTGGTCGCTTTAAAGACTATATCGCCATGCCCAAGGTCAATAACTACCAGTCGCTCCACACGACGGTTATCGGCCCCACGGCCCGCCCGCTCGAGATTCAGATTCGTACCTACGAGATGCACGAGCAGGCCGAGTACGGTATTGCCGCTCACTGGCTCTATAAGAAGTCGGGCGGATCGTCTGCGTCTAAGACCAATGATGCCCAGCGCTTGGACGACCAGATTAACTGGCTCAAACATTCGCTCGATTGGGCTGCGTCTGATGAGATCACCGACGCCAAGGAATACCTGCATTCGCTGAAGGTCGATCTGTTCGATCAGGAGATCTTCGTCTTTACGCCCAAGGGCGAGGTCATGGCGCTTCGTGCCGGCTCCACGCCGCTCGACTTTGCCTATGCCGTTCACACCGAGGTGGGCAACCACTGCGTCGGCGCTAAGATCAACGGTGCGGTGGCCCCGCTCACGCACGAGATCAAGACGGGCGACCGTGTCGAGATTCTGACCAACAAGAGTTCCAAGCCGTCGCGTGATTGGCTCAAGATCGTTAAGACACCTTCCGCCAAGTCAAAGATCCGCCGTTACTTCGCCGCCGCGACCAAGGACGACGACGCTGCCGCCGGCCGCGATATACTGGCTAAGGACCTGCGCAAGCGCGGATATGGCATCTCTACGCCACGATCCACGCGTGCGCTCAACGCCGTGGCGGAGCAGTTTAACTATAAGCAGCTCGAGGACCTGTTTGCCGCCGTTGGTGCGGGCAAAGTCGCCCCACGTGCCGTTGGCAATAAGGTCGAGCAAATCTTGGACCCCAAACCCGAGGAACAGCTCACCAAGGCCGAAGCCATTGCCGAGGTCGTCAAGCAGCCTGCCCGCGGCTCCAACCGCAAGCCGCAAAAGCGCGGCAAGAGCGCCAGCAACGGCATTATCGTCAAGGGCGAGAGCAACAGCGGCCTGCTGGTCCGTCTGGCCCATTGCTGCAACCCCGTGACGGGCGACGACATCGTCGGCTTCATCACGCGCGGTCGCGGCGTCTCGGTGCATCGCGCCAACTGTCCCAACGTCAAAGGCCTTATGGAACATCCCGAGCGCATGATCGACGTGGAGTGGGACGGCGCTGCCGACACCCTCTTCCAGGTCGAGATCGTGGTGGAGTGCCTGGACCGCATGGGCCTGCTCAAGGATGTCACCATTGCTATTGGCGATGCGGGCGGCAATATCCTTTCTGCCGCCACGTCGACCAACCGCGAGGGTATTGCAACCCTGCGCTTTATGGTCGAGATCTCGGACGCGAGCGGCCTGGATCCGTTGCTTGCCTCTATCAGCAGCGTTGACTCGGTCTACGACGCGCGTCGCTTGATGCCCGGCGAGGGTGGAGCCCAGCTTAAGCGCCGCGTTTAGTCGCGACGAACGTGCCACATTATCGATATTCGCTACACTCGAGGCATCGTTTGATGCCTCGAGTTCTATAGAGAGGAGAGGGGCATGAGTGCTGTGTCCTTGGATTTAACTCCCAAGGGATCGGTCGAGATCGAGACGCTCGTAAACGGTCCCATTCAGACCAATAGCTATGCTGTTATTTCGGACAATGAGTGCGTGATTATCGATCCCGCATGGGAAGGCGAGCGTTTGGTGGAGCATATTCGAGCCGAGCATCCCGGCGTACGCGTGCTTGGCGCCGTATGCACTCATGGCCATGCCGATCATGTTGGTGGTGTTGCCGGCGTGCGAACCACCGTTGGCGAGGGCTGCCAGTATGAGCTGTGTGCTAAGGATGTGACGGTGCCGCATGCGAACATCGAGGAGCAGCGAGCTATGTGGGGCATTGAGACGCCCGACCCCGGGGAGCCGACGCGCCTGCTCGCCGAGGGCGATGCTATCGAGGTGGGCGATATCTGCCTGCAGGTGATCGAGACGCCGGGGCATACGCCGGGCGGGATCGTCTTGTTTGCTGCCACCGAGCAGGGGAACATTGCCTTTGTGGGCGACACCCTGTTTCCGGGTGGGCACGGCCGCACCGATCTTTCTGGAGGAGATGGGGCGGCTATTCTGCGCTCGCTCTCCAAGCTCGCCCGGCTTCTTCCGCCCGATACCGTTTGCCTAACCGGCCATGGCGATTCGACCACCATGGCACGCGAGCTCATACAGAACCCTTTCATGCAGATGTAGCTTAATGGTCGGCTTTTGAAGCACGAGAAGCGTCCAGACGTCAAGCTATTTTTCCCCAACGGGTCGATTCCGTAGGGCAAACGGTCAAAAAAGTCTGTTTGGACGATATTCGTGAACAAACGAACGTTTATGCTCGGGTGCGCCGTGGTAAAATCTCAGGCGTTATCGGAGCAACCTTACAGGAGGTTTCTTTTATGCTCGTCAACGCAGCAGACATGCTCAAGAAGGCCGAGGCCGGCAAGTACGGTCTCGGTGCCTTCAACACCAACAACCTCGAGTGGACCCTGGCTATTCTCCAGGCCGCCGAGGAGGCCAAGTCTCCGCTGATCCTTCAGTGCACCGCTGGTGCCGCTAAGTGGATGGGCGGTTTCAAGGTCTGCGCCGACATGGTCAAGGCTGCCGTCGAGGCCACGGGCGTTACCGTTCCCGTCGCCCTTCACCTCGATCACGGTTCTTACGAGGACTGCTTCAAGTGCATCGAGGCCGGCTTCACGTCCATCATGTATGACGGCTCTCACGAGGAGACCTTCCAGCTTAACCTCGACCGCACCAAGGAGCTCGTTGAGCTTGCCCACTCCAAGGGCATGTCCATCGAGGCCGAGGTCGGCGGCATCGGCGGCACCGAGGACGGCGTGACCTCCAGCGGCGAGCTCGCTGATCCTGCTGAGTGCAAGCAGATCGCTGACCTGGGCGTCGACTTCCTCGCCTGCGGTATCGGCAACATCCACGGCGTGTACCCCGCCGACTGGGCTGGCCTTTCCTTCGAGCGTCTGGGCGAGATCAAGGCCCAGACCGGCGACCTGCCCCTCGTCCTGCACGGTGGCACCGGCATCCCCGAGGATCAGATCAAGAAGGCCATCTCCCTGGGCATCTCCAAGATCAACGTCAACACCGACCTGCAGCTCGTCTTCGCCAAGGGCGTCCGCGAGTACATCGAGGCTGGCAAGGATCAGCAGGGCAAGGGCTTTGACCCCCGCAAGCTCCTCAAGCCTGGTCGCGACAACATCGTTGCCCGCACCAAGGAGCTCATGGAGGAGTTTGGCTCCGTCAACAAGGCGTAAGTAGCGGTTTAACTTCCCGCCGGAGGCCCCGTTTCCCCTACGCTGTTTCCCTCGCGCTCACCTGGCTTCGCCAGAAGTCGCGCGACGGAATCAGCTCCGGGGAAACGGGGCCTCCTTCGTTAACTCGCTACAGGGTTACTGGGCTGAATTAAGATGGCTACTGGCTTTGCCAGAAGTCGCGCCAAGGAAGCAGTTCCGGGGGACGGGGCTTCCTTCGTTTAACGCCGCAGGGTTACGAGACTGAATTTTTTATTTGACTACCGTTCAGCGGTGTTGATGGCTCCCTTGTTGGGGCTTTCTTTTTATCTCGCTACAATGGGCTTCAAGCGTTCTAGTGACTTGGAGTTTTGGTATGGCTGTTATTAATGTGCTGCCTTCGGATGGGAAGGTTATTGACGAGGGTCCAGTTGGTTGCTCTGCTGATGTTTGCTGTGATGACTTTCGTCATCTCGATGTTGGACTGCCGCCCGAGATTCTTCGTCTTATGGATGCCGGGTATTTGACGCAGGCTGTTGCTGCCTGCGATCGCCTTTTGGAGCAGAACTCCGAGCCTTCGCTGGCTGCTTGTGTTCGTGCCGAGCGGTATCGCATGCTCGAGACGCCGCTTCATTTTTCGGTGTCGCGCGACCAGGCTATTGCGATGATTCGCGAGGAGTGGCCAGAGTTTACCGAAGAGCAGTTTGATGACCTGATTAATCGTAAGCGTATTGACTGGCGCTTTATCGATGGCGAACTGTTCGTTCTCGACAACTTCCTCGATTCGCTTCGCGTATATCCCAAAGAGGTTCCCGGCATGCGGCCCGATTCTACGGACGGAATAGCACTGCGCAACGAGATGCTCAAGGAGATGGAGTCACAAAACGGATTGGCTCGCGTCATTACGCTTAAAGCGTCCGTGTCTGTCCCCGGCGCTCTGGAAGGGGAGACCGTTCGCGCGTGGCTACCCGTTGCCGCCGCCTGTCGTCAACAGTCTCATATCGAGGTTCTCGATATGACGCCAGAGGGTGCTGTTGCCCCCGCGAATGCTTCGGCGCGTACCGCCTCGTGGTCTTCTTCGAGTGAGCGCTCATTCTCGGTGACCTATCGCTATCAAATTGATGCCGCTTATCGTGATGTCTATGGGGGTGCGCTTCCGGTGCATCCTTGCATGGACACGCCACTGCCCGTGGACACCTCCGAGGACCGTCCGCACATTGCATTCACGCCGTATCTACAGCAGCTGACAGCCCGTGTCATTGACGGGCTCGAGGATCCGCTCGATCGCGCCCGTGCTATCTATGATTACCTGACGCAGTACATCGACTATCGCTATCAGCCGCCGTACTTGCTTTTGGGATCTATTGCCGATGACTGCGCGCATTCGCTCCGCGGCGATTGCGGCGTTATGGCGCTCACGTTTATCACCATGTGCCGTATCGCGGGCGTGCCTGCCCGTTGGCAGAGCGGCCTGTATGTTGCGCCCGATTCGGTGGGGTCGCACGACTGGGCAGAGTTCTATACGCCGCAGACCGGATGGCTCAACGCCGACGTGTCATTTGGATCTTCTGCTCGCAGGATGGGGGAGGAGTGGCGCCGCCGTCACTACTTTGGCAATCTCGACCCGTGGCGTATGGTGGCCAACAATCGATTCCAGGCAGAGTTTGAGCCCTCTTTCGACGGCATGCGCGAGGACCCTTACGATAACCAGATGGGTGAGGCTTCGGTCGACGGTCGCGGATGCCGTCGGCGCGAGATGCTCCGCACGGTCGAACTCATCGAAATGCTCGAAGTTCCATTTTCGGACTAATCGGTAGAAAGCTGTGATAAACTAACTCACGCATTGCGTGCCCGAGTGGCGGAATTGGCAGACGCAGTGGACTCAAAATCCACCGTTGGCAACAACGTGCGAGTTCGAGTCTCGCCTCGGGCACCATACATGCAAGTGAGCGTTCAAGGGGGTTGCGGCCCCCTTTTTCGTGCCGAACTCGCGTGAGCGCGCGAAGCGTTAAGCAAACAGGCCTGTGGCCTGTTTGTAGCGGAGCGTGGCGAGGGCGCCACGCGCCCGAAGCCCGGGGCTTCGCGAAGCGAAGGCCCTTCGAGTCTCGCCTCGAGCACCATACATGCAAGCGAGCGTTCAAGGGGGTCAAGGTCCCTTTTTCGTGTACGTAATGTGATAACGCGCTGTACGTGTTATTATTCGCAAGGCGTTGTTCCCGCAATGCCCTAAAGAGGAACCTGAGGGTTCCCACCTTTTGGCGCCAATGAGCAGCTGACTGGTCATACAACTTAGATTCCCTTCCTCAAATCGAGGAAGTCTATGTGTACGACCTGGTTGCTGAGAAGCGCCGGGTTATTTTTTTATGAATGGAGGTAGGGAAAATAGCTAAGTCTGATGACACCCGCATCAACGACGAGATCACTGCATCTTCGTGTCGTTTGATTGGCGTCGATGGCTCTCAGCTCGGCCTGTTCGCCATCCGCGATGCCCAGCGCGTCGCCGACGATCAGGGTCTCGACCTGGTCGAGATCGCTCCCAACGCGGAGCCGCCGGTCTGCAAGGTCATGGACTACGGTAAGTTCAAGTACCAGCAGGCCATGAAGGCCAAGGCTGCTCGTAAGAACCAGTCCAAGGTCGAGGTCAAGGAAATGAAGTTCCGACCCAAGATCGACGTTGGCGACTACGAGACCAAGAAGGGCCACGTTCTGCGTTTCCTCAAGAAGGGCGCACGCGTTAAGATCACCATCATGTTCCGCGGCCGTGAGATGGCTCACCCGGAGCAGGGCCTTAACGTTCTCGAGCGTCTCGCCGAGGATCTCAAGCCTTACGCTACGGTCGAGTCCAAGCCTAAGATGGAAGGCCGTAACATGCTTATGCTGCTCGCCCCGATTAAGGGCGCCTTCGATGAGGATAAAGCGGCAAGCGATAGCAAGTAACTAGTGTTCTGTAACCGATTAAGGAGTATTTCATGCCTAAGATGAAGTCCCACAGCGGCACCAAGAAGCGTTTCCGCAAGACTGGTACCGGCAAGCTTATGCGCGCCAAGGCTTTCAAGAGCCACATCCTGAGCAAGAAGTCCACCAAGCGTAAGCGTGGCTTCCGTCAGGAGACCGAGATCGCCGCTGCCGACCGCAAGGTCATCAAGTCGCGTCTCGCCTAAGTTCGCGTTCCCGTTTTTCGTTTTACCGTCTAGGAGTTGATAGAACATGGCACGTATTAAGCGCGCTGTTGCCGCCAAGAAGAAGCGCCGTACCGTTATGCACCGTGCGAAGGGTTACTACGGTGCCGCTTCGCGTACTTACAAGCATGCTAAAGAGCAGGTCCAGCACTCCCTGCAGTATCAGTATCGTGATCGCCGCAACAAGAAGCGCGAGATCCGTTCTCTCTGGATCACCCGTATCAACGCTGCTGCTCGCCTGAACGACATCTCTTACTCTCAGTTCATGCACGGCCTGAAGGTTGCCGGCATCGAGCTCGACCGCAAGGTCCTGGCTCAGATGGCTTACGAGGACATCGAGTCCTTCAACGAGCTGGCTGCCATTGCCAAGAAGGCTCTCGAGGCCTAATAGATTCTCTTGAATCGCTAGGGGAGTGTCGCGTTGTGCGCGGCGCTCCCTCTTTTTATCTGAAGCGCGGTTTACATTGCTAAAAGCGCGGGTAGATAGACACTTACAGGTGACCGATCTCTATATATTTCTAAACCAAAGGGTCATCATCTGATACGTGCGGAAGATCCGCACCAGTCTTTCTATTAGCTATAGAAAGCGATATGTTGTGTAGGACTTGTGAAGAGTGGAATTGACGACCCACAGGGCTTCGCGGTCTGGCAATATATCTCCTTGCCGCGCGGCCCGGTCGGACCGGATGAGCCG
>NZ_QRYG01000024.1:0-24407 GCF_003462845.1 Collinsella sp. AF15-51
TTAATGGATGGAAACGGATGTTCTATCGGGACACACATTTTGTCCTATAAGCCAAAGGTGCAGCTCCGTTGCCGCATACAAAAAGCCGAGGTCTCAACACGAGGCCTCGGCTTTTTTATCGAACAAATACTTAAGATTTGGGACAAACAAACCTGATTAATTTATCCCGCGTGCGGGCGTTAGGAGCGGGTTTCCATCTTGGCGTGGCACTTGGGGCAGGTGACGCGGATCTTGCCTTTGCCCTTGGGGACGGAGAGCATCTGGCCGCAGTTGGGGCACTTGAGGTATGCCGTAGTTTTGCGGCCCTTCCACATCTTCTTGGCCGTGCGCTTGGCACGCTCAAAGTCTTCCTTGCTGGTGCCGGCTGCGCGTGAGGTGCTGGCCGCTGCAGCGCCGCCGCCCAAGCTGGCGACGAACTTGCCCAAGCCGGGAACATTGGCGGTCGTGGCGACAAAGGCCTCGTTCTCCTTGCGACGTGCATCGATATTTTTGGACAGGCCGCGCAGCACGCCAATCACGATTACGGCGATGGCAATCCAGCTGAGCCACTGGATGCGGGCTATCGATCCGATCATCGCGATGACGATGCCGGCAAAACCCATCACGATGGTGAGTTCATCGGCACCATTGCGGCCCTTCATAAAGTCATTCATGCAAATTGCCTTTCGTTCGATATGCTGCACGCCTTTATACCCGATTTAGAGCAAGGGGGACAGGTCAATCTGCACCAATGCGGTGCAAACGTGCCTGTCCCCGATACACCAAGATGGTGCAAAGCAGTCTGTCCCCAATGCCCCAATCACTTGGAGAGCTTGTCGACGACGCGTTCGATCTCGGCGAGCTTGGCGGCCTTGAGGTCTTCGTCGCCCGATTCGATTGCCGAAGTCACGCAGCCCTCGATATGCGCCTTGAGCACGTCGGCGTTGATGCGCGCAATGAGCGCCTGCGTTGCCATAAGCTGCGTGGAAATATCGACGCAGTAGCGGTCCTCCTCGACCATCCGCAGGATGCCGTCGATCTGACCGCGTGCCGTCTTGAGCATGCGGGTCACCGATTTATGGTCTGCCATCATGGCGGGTCCTCGTTTCTGGTCGGGGTGCGCGTGGGTTGTTACGCGGCGGTTACGGACAGGGCGTGGAACTTCTCGCCGGCGCCCTCGACGGCGGCGGCGAGCTGCTCGGCGGTCACGGTGTCGGCGCACTCCACCTGGACGGTCTGGGTCTCGTGATCGGCGTCGGCGTCGGTCACGCCGGCCACGTTGAGCAGTGCCGTCTCGACAGCAGCGTCGCAGTGGCCGCACATGAGGCCGGAAGTCTTGATTGTGTAACGCATGGGTATTCCTCTCTGTTGTGTCGGCTTTCCCAGGCACCCGACCTTGACCTTCAAGCCGTCGCTCGCGTACCAAAGTACGCGTCGCTCCTCTTTCAGGTCAATCTCTGGCACCTGGAAAACCCGTTCTAAATGGACGTAATAGTGAGCCTATTTTGCCACTTTAGGCTTAAAGGTTCGCAGGCGCAGCGCATTGCTTACGACGCACACGCTCGACAGGCTCATGGCCGCGGCGCCGAACATCGGCGAGAGCTGCCAACCGGTGAGGGGGAAGAACACGCCCGCCGCCAGCGGAATGCCGATGCCGTTGTAGAACAGTGCCCAGAACAGGTCCTGCTTGATGTTGCGGATCGTCGCGCGCGACAGCTCGATGGCGCGGGCGACGTCCATGAGGTCGCTGCGCATGAGCACCACATCTGCCCCTTCTTTGGCGATGTCGGCGCCGGTGCCAATCGCAAGGCCCACGTCGGCGCGCGCCAAGGCGGGGGAGTCGTTGATGCCGTCGCCCACCATGGCGACCTTGCCGCCCGCGTCCTGCAGCTCGCGCACATGGCGCTCCTTGTCGGCGGGGAGGACGTCGGCGATGACCTGTTCGCTGCTCAGCCCCACGCGGCGGGCGATTGCTTCGGCTGTCACGCGGTTGTCGCCGGTGAGCATGCGCACGTCGACGCCAAGCGAACGCAGTGCGGCGATGGCCTCGGCGCTCGTCTCTTTGACCTCGTCAGCCACGGCGATGGTACCGACAAGCTCGCTGTTCTTGGCAAAGAACAGCGGCGTCTTGCCTTCGGCGGCAAATTGCTCGACAAGACCCGCGGGCACGGTAACGCCCAGCTCGTTCATCAGGCGTACGTTGCCGGCGGCAATGGCGTTTTGCCCCTCGCGCGCCGTAACGCCTCGTCCGGGCACGGCGGCAAAGTCCTCGACCATGCGCGCGACGATCCCGCGTGTCTCGCACTCGGCCATAATCGCCTCGGCCAGCGGGTGCTCGCTTGAGCGCTCCAGCGCGGCGGCCAGCTTGAGCAGCGCCTTTTCGCTCATGGCGAGCGAGCCGTCGGCGCGCGTCGCAACCACGATGTCCGTCACGGAGGGCTTGCCGCGGGTGACCGTACCCGTCTTATCGAGCACCACAGTGCCCACGCTGCGCAGGTTCTCCAGCGCCTCGGCGCTCTTGAACAGAATGCCCATCTCGGCGCCCTTGCCGGTGCCCACCATAATGGCGACAGGCGTGGCCAAGCCCAGTGCGCACGGGCAGCTGATCACCAGCACGGCCACGGCGGAGGTGAGCGCCTCGTTTATGTTGCCGGTCAGTGCCATCCACGCCGCAAAGGTCACGGCCGAGATCGCAAACACCACGGGCACAAACACGCCGGCGACCTTATCGGCCATACGGGCGATGGGCGCCTTGGTGGCGTTGGCGTCCTCGACGAGCTGGATAATCTTGGCGATCGATGTCTCGGCACCCACACGCGTGGCGCGGAAGGTAAACGAGCCGGTGCGGTTGACGGTGGCGGCGTTGACGGTGTCGCCGGCGGCCTTTTCCACGGGGATGGACTCGCCGGTGAGCGCGCTCTCGTCCACGGCCGAGCTGCCCTCGAGCACCACGCCATCGACGGGAATGGACTCGCCGGGGCGCACGCGCAGGACCTGGCCGGGAAGGATGCTGTCGACGTCGACGGTGGTCTCGGTGCCGTCGTCGGCAACGACGGTCGCGGTCTTGGGCGCCAAGTCGATGAGCGCCTCGATGGCGCCGCCGGTCTTGGATTTGCTGCGCGTTTCGAGGTATTTGCCCACGGTGACGAGCGACAGAATTGTACCGGCGCTCTCAAAGTACAGGTTGCTCATACCCGTCATCATGGCCTCGTGCACCTGACCTGTGGCCAGCTGGTCGGCCATGATAAACATGGCATAGAGCGACCAGGCGATCGACGCGGTGGCGCCGACGGCGATGAGAGCGTCCATGGTCGGCGCGCCGTGCGCGAGCGATTTAAACCCGTTGATAAAGTACGCGTCGTTGACATAGACGATGGGGATAAGCAGGACGAGCTCGGTGAGGGCGAGCGTCATGCTGTGGGTATGGTCGGTGAAAATGCCGGGCAGCGGCCAGCCAAGCATGTGCCCCATGCCTATGTAGAACAGTGGGATGAGGAATACGATCGAGACGATGAGACGAGTGCGCATGGCAGAGGCGGCGGCCTCCAGTTTTTTGGTGGGCGACTCCATATGGGCGGCGCCGGACCTGGCTTGCGTACTGCCGCTTTGGGCGGCGTCGGTGCCCGTGCTGACGGGTGAGGCCGAGTAGCCAGCGCGATCGACGGCGGTGCAGATGTCGTCGGGGGTGACCTGCGCGGGGTCATAGTCGACCATCATGGAGCCGGCGAGCAGATTGACCGCGACGCTCTCGACGCCGTCGAGCTTGCTCACGGCGCGGTCTACGTGCGCCTGGCAAGCGGCGCATATCATGCCGCCCACGTCGAACTTATCTTGAGCCATGGCTTCTCCTTTCTGTGACGTAGTGTCGGAAATGTTAACCAACCGATACTATACACCCATACCCCCTGGGGGTGTCTAGTAATAGTTGGAATGTATGACTTTTCATTACGGATGAGGGCGGCTGCTCAATCGTTGGCAGTCCCTGCCAAACATCTCAATCTGTAACGTCTGGACCGGTTTTTGAACCATAGCTGTTACAGATTTAGACAAACAGTTGACGGGAAACTTAATGTCTCAATCTGTAACATCTAGCAGCAAATATGACCTCTAACTGTTACAGATCGAGACAGAGCGTCCGCGGTCAACTCAAATGTCTTGATCTGTAACATCTAGAGAGTTTTTTGACCCCTTACTGTTACAGATTGAGATGTTGTCTCGCGGGGTTGGGTTTTGTCTCGTTCTGTAACATCTAGATCTGTATCTGCCGAGCTAGTGTTACAGAACGAGACAATTGCCGGGGAGGGGTCCCGTCACGGCAAGACGCCCGCTCCCTAGATGCAGAACCCGGGGATCACGCAGGTTCGCTTGCTTGGCTTTTCCGCAGGCGTTGCGTACGTAAAGACGTCGCCGTCGTGCCCCACGCGGTTCATATAGAGCGTGCCTTCGCTCTCCGATGTGTCGGGGCTCACCGTGCGCTCCCACCAACAAGTGTCCTTGCCCTTCCACTGGCGGACCATCGTCTCGTTCGTGGAATACGGGCTCACCTTGAGCTCGCGGAAGAGTTGGTACTCCTTGCCCTCGCCGTTGTAGATGTCTGCCAGGTAGTGATAGTCCTCGGCAAACGAATCGGGCGGTTGCGTACCGCACAGCTCGACCATGGCGGGCAGCCAAAGGGTTGCGGGCAACTCGCTCAGACACGATGCACTGTTGGCGGCGCCAACGTTATTTGAGATCTTTTTGACGGATTTGATGAGTGCGCGCAACTCGTTGGGCAGCAGCTTAAGGCCGTCGCCGTTGAGCCATTCCCGCAGCTCGCAATCTGCCCAGCCGGCGCTCGGCGGTTCAGCCGCAGCATCGCGCTCGGCAATACCCGCATCGAACATAAACGTCAGTCCGGCCTTGCCTGTACCGTCCAGAAGTTCGTCGTGGCGGATGCCCACAAGCTGAGCGCCGACCTCCAGCCCGTTGGCGAGCTTCACACGCTTGGTGCACGGATAGGGGATATGCCCATCAGCGTCGAGCAGGTGGTAGCGCTTGGCAATCTCGCGTGCCTCGCTACGGGTCTCGGCGGCCTTAATCTTGAGCGAAATCTCCTGCAGCTGGTCCCAAGTGTAGTCGTCAAGCGAACCGCGGATGCCGTCCAGGTAGTCGGGGATGCCAAAGCCATGGGTTGCCGCGCCAACGACGCCGAGCCCCGCAACGACCGCAACGACGCCGCCGATAATAAAGCGACGGCGGGTCATGGCGTCGTGCCGGGCCTGCTCCAGGATCTCTCGCGCGCGCTCGCCGGCGACGTCGACCTTAAGGTGCGTGCCAGAATCGATATCAATTGCGGCCTCGTCTCCTGCACCCTCGCGGTCCTCAGATTCTGCAGCGGGGAGGTATGTCGAGAGCACCTCGAGCATCTGCTGCTCGGTAGGGCGATCGCCCTGTTCGACCGAAATGCCTTTCATGATGATCTGGACAAGCGCTTTGTCGCCCTCGCAGCGCGGCTCGAGCGGCGCCGGCTTGGTCTTGGTCTTTATGAGGTAGAACGAGCCGGTCGCCGCGGCACCCGTCGACTCAACATCGAACGGCTTGCGACCGCTGTAGAGCTGGTACAGAATGCTCGAAAGCGCATAGACGTCGATCGCGGGCGAGCGGCGAAGGGCCGCGATGCCTTCGATATCCTGCGTGAGCATTTCGGGCGCGGCGTATGCGGGCGTGGCAAAGCGCCAGATGTCGGCGCGCCGGGTGATCGTGTCGTCGCCGAGGGCCATGGTCGCGGAGCCCATGTCGATGAGGCAGGGGTCAAAGGAGCAATCGGCAATCTGCTGCTCGAGCGTTCGGCTGGTGGTGCGGAACATGATATTGGCAGGCGACAGGTCGCGATGGATGACCGGATTCACAAGGCCTTGGGTCATCAAGAGCGCGCGAAGCACGGCGTTTCCGACGGCGGCGACCATCTGGGTGGTCAGCCCGCCCGAGGCGTCGTGCGGAAGCAAGGGCAGCGCCTGTTTGAGCGAGGTGCCCTCGACCCACTCCATGAGGATAAGCGGGTCGTCCTCGCACGATCCGTAGCCATAGACGCGCGGAAATCCGCGCAGGTGCGAGACGGTACACAGATGACGGTACTCCTCGAACAGTGCGGCGGTGTTGGCCAGGTGCGCGGCCGATTGCTCGGCGGAGCGGTCGGGGGCTTGGTCGGAAAGGATGGCGTTGTCCTTGAGTAGCTTGACGGCAAAGACCTCGCCGCTCGTGTTGGTCGCGCGCAGCACGTGCCCGATGTTGCCGTTGTTGCGGTGGGCCGTCTGGAGAATAAGCGTCATAAACCGACGCTTGGCGTCGTCCTCGGCGCTGGGGTCGACCGCCACGGCGGTGTCGAACGTGTCAAGACGGATGAGTTTGTCGCCATAGGCGCTATCGGTAGTATCCATGGCGCTCCTTTGTCTGGCATGGGTTGCCGCGCGTATGCGTGAGCACGTATACGTGAGCAGTGCGGATATCGGTAAAGTACCATGATAGCCGCACTGCCCACGTATACCGCTGAGCATTGTCGTTTACGACGCAGAAGGTAGAAGACGAAAGACGGACGGCGACCGTCTTTCGATCACCGCCCGCGCTAATCCACAATGACAAGGAATGTCGTGTAGAGACCCAGATGGAGCCTGTCGCTGTTTTCGATTTCAACCGGGGGATAGATCTTGCCGGGCTCGCGTTGGTCGCGCGGCGGCTCAATCACAATATCGCCGTCGCCTGCACCCGATTCGAGCACTGTGCCGTTGGTCGACCCAAGGCCCTGGGCGTACCAGCGTCCGCCTTCGAGCCAAATGCGGAGATGCTCGCGCGATGCGTCGGCGCCTACATCGGTGATGCTGGGCGAGGTTTTGGGCAAGGACCCAATTACCGTGCCGCGCGGGTCACGCGTAAGGGGGTGGATCTGCATGTCAACGCAGTTGTCGGCATGTGTCCTGAGCAGACCGAGGTTGGGGGCGACGGTGCGCGGCTGCTCCAGGCTGCCAGTAAAGCCACGTCCGACGGTAGTTTCGGTGGTGCCAAAGTGCCCGCCTGTCTTGCTGTCGCAAAAGCGCTCGACGGTAGCCACGCCTTGGATGGGGTCGGCGAGCGCCCCCGTTGCCACAAAGAGCATAAGGTAAAGCGTACTCTTCTCGCGCACGGCATTGCCGTCAAAGTTGTCGATGTGATTGAGGGCATTTGCATATAGGCGGCTGTCCAACTTGTAGCTGGCGAGAGCCGACATCATTTCGTTGGCGGCCGGGCCGCGATAGTGCTCGGCGATTGCCTGATAGGCGGACTCGCCGCCGCCGAGCTTGCTGCAGATTGCCGCGGAAAGATTGAGCGTGGTGACGGCAAAGTCGCTGTAGATGGCGGGCGCGCACTGGTCAGGCTCGCGATGGACGATGTAACGGGTGAGATACGAGCGGTTGGAAGAGCATTTCTCGAGCAGGGTACTGCCGAGATAAGAGTTTCCATTGATGAGCATTCGGGCGATCTCGAGATGTTTAAGACCGCCGAACGAGCGAATATCGTTATAGAGGACCGAGCAAGGCGTCTCTGCTGCCACGGATACCTCCTTTGATTGCTTCCTAGCCAATATGGCGATAGGAATTAATGGCCCCCGGTGGGCGACGTATTAAATGGCTGCGCAATATGTAGCGTAACCAAAGCAACATTATAGGCCACATGTTCGAAATTGCAGGAAGAGCGAGAGATTTGGTTTGGACTGGACGGAAATCCCCCTCTGTCTTGATCTATAACAATTGGGACCGATTTTGCTCCGTAACTGTTACAGATTGAGACGTTTGTGAACCGTGCCGACCGTTTGTCTCGATCCGTAACATGTAGACCCGGTTTTGCTCCGTAATTGTTACAGATTGAGACAATCGGTCCGGGCCCGCCCCGTCATCTGTGGTTTACGTGGGGGCATGCGAAGCGCGGGTATACTAACCGGCGGCGAATCTGCTCCATCGCTTAGGGCCGCTGCGTCTGGACGGCGCGTGATAGGGCTGCCAAAGCGATCGCCAGCGTGCTGAGCAACGTCCTCTCTGTGCGCACCTGTTTTTGTATGTATTAGCGCACTACCAAGCACGCTCGCGCGGCCGCATGCCGTGCCCATAACGCGTGCAGATAAGGAACAACAACATATGCGTAATTCTGTATCCGACGTCACGGACGCCGAGATTCTGGACGAGGCCCGCGAGGCCATGACCCAGGCTGCCTTCGATGCTGCCGACGAGGCCAGCGCCGCCGAGACCGTTGAGTCCGCGACCAAGAGCCTGCCTGCCTTTGACGAGCTGGGACTTTCGGACGAGATGCTCCGTGCTATCGAGAACCTGGGCTACACGGCGCCCACGCCCGTGCAGGCTGGCTCGATTCCCGTTGTGCTCGAGGGCCGCGACCTGCTTGCCGCCGCTCAGACCGGCACCGGCAAGACGGCCGCCTTCTTGCTGCCGACCATGAACAATCTGGAGCACATTGCTCCGCCCAAGCCCGTGCGCGAGCGTGGCGGCCGCAACCGCCGTCGCGGTGCCAAGAAGCCCGAGGGCAACGGCCGCGGCCCCGTGATGCTCGTCATCACCCCCACGCGTGAGCTCGCACAGCAGATCGACGAGGTTGCCAGTAAGATTGCCGACGTCACCGGCCATGTCGCCGTGACCGTCGTGGGCGGCGTGAGCTACAAGCCGCAGACCGCGGCGCTCAAGTACGGCTGCGACATCCTGGTCGCCACGCCGGGTCGTTTGGTCGATCTGATCGAGCAGGGCGCTTGCCACCTGGACGAGGTCAAGGTGCTGGTGCTCGACGAGGCCGACCGCATGCTCGACATGGGCTTTTTGCCCGCCGTCCGCCGCATTGTGCGCGAGACGCCGGCCGAGCGCCAGACGCTGCTGTTCTCGGCCACGCTCGACGAGGAGGCCGTGGGCGAGATCACCGACCTGGTGAGCGACCCGGCCCGCGTGGAGATCGCGCCTGCCACGTCGACTGCCGACACCGTCGACCAGTTTGTGTTCCCGGTGTCCATCGAGGCCAAGAACAACCTGCTGCCCGAGTTCCTCAAAAAGGAGGGCCCGGAGCGCACTATCGTCTTTATGCGTACCAAGCACCGCGCCGACAGCTGCTGCCGTCGTCTGGAGCGTAAGGGCATCAAGGCCGCCGCGATTCACGGCAACCGCAGCCAGGCCCAGCGCGAGCGCGCGCTTTCGGCCTTCCGCGACGGCACCGTCGACGTACTGGTGGCAACCGATGTCCTCGCCCGCGGCATCGACATCAGCGACGTGCGCTACGTCGTGAACTTTGACGTGCCGGCCGAGCCGACCGACTACATCCACCGCATTGGCCGCACGGGTCGTGCCGGCGAGCTGGGCTGGGCCATCACGTTCGTGACCGAGCAGGATGTCGATGAGTTCTACGAGATCGAGAAGCTCATGGACAAGACGGCCGACATCTACGGGGCCGGCGACCTGCATGTGGGTCCCAACCCGCCCGCGGTTGACCCCGAGCGCGACCCTGCCGCCTTTAAGGTGAAGAAGAAGACCAAGCGCGGCAAGTCCAAGAGCAAGAAGAAGCTTGAGCAGGCGCGTCGCGACGGCAAGCGCAACGGCGACGATTACGGCGATGTTGCCGGTCGTTCCAACCGCGGTCGCGACGAGCGCCGCAGCGACGGCGAGCGTCCGGGCCGTCCCAAGCGCGGCGGCAAGACCCGCGTGCGCGAGGGCGTTCAGGCTCGCGTGGACGAGGCTGTGGAGAGCGTGGCCCGCGAGGTAGCTGCCGAGGAGCGCGGGGGTGCTGCTGCCGTCGAGCAGACCCCACGCGGCAACCGTGCCGAGCGCCGTGCCAAGCAGTTCCAGGGCGAGGCGCATCGCCGTCGCCGCGAGGACGAGGACCGTGGTGGCCGTCGTCGTGTTGAGCGCGAGGACGAGGGCCGCGGTTCGCGCGGCGGCAAGCGCGGCTCGGGTGACCGTCGTCGTTCCGGTCGCAATGACGAGCGCAGTGGCCGTGGCGGCGAAGGCCGTGGTTCGCGTGACGAGCGCGGCGTCCGTGGCGGCGAGCGTCGCGAGGGTGCTCGTGGCAACGGTGGCCGCAGCGGCGCCGGTCGTTCGAATGAGTCGCGCGATCGTCGCGACCCGCGTGCCAGCCGCGATCGTCGCGATGATTGGCGCAACTACGACGACACCCGCGAGGAGCGCCGTGGCGGCTACCGCGGCGGGCGTGGTGACAACCAGGCCGGTTCCCGCGGCGGTCGCGCCGGCGGTCGCGATAACCGTGGCAGCTATGGTAACAATCGTGGCGGCAATCGCGGCGGCAGCTCCCGTCGTCCCGGCGACGGCGGCGGCAAGCGCAGATAACATACGCATCGCACGCTAGCGTGAGACAAACAAAAGGGCCCGAGCAAACAACGCTCGGGCCCTTTTGTTTACCGTGTCCATCGCTAATCCAAACGCGATTTTCTCGGGAATGCATCTGGGGGATGCCGAGGACCTATTTTCTGTCATGCGGCAATGGGTCCCATGGGGTGCGTCGTGCATTTTTTGGAGTATTCAGCAGCTCTAGTTGGTTGCATACGATTCGGTATTGCCAACGGCGGCCTTCGGATATCCCTAGCGAGCGTTCCGAGTCAGATTTCGCCGTTTTCCGGAGCAGGGGCGCGTCATTCTCGCCATGTCGGGACTTAGAATGATACGGCGCCCTACAGTTTTGCCCACCCGCGGCGGTGCTGGCGCGGTCACGTTGCAGAATACTCCGTTTTTTGCACGGGCCAGGATGGGGTAACTCAGGAGAACACGGCGGTATCCCGTAAATATATACAATCTGTACCGTAATTAATACAAAACGAAGAGGCAGACAGCGTAGGGTGGGTGCATTGGGGTGTTTGGTGCACCAAAACGTGGATCCCACGTACCGTATACTCTGGCTGGATGTGAAAACGGCTTGACGCGTCGCCAGGCGTAGGGGGAGGGTGCCTCGATGGACGTATTCGAAATTGTGTTTAGTCCGACGGGTGGAACGCGGAAGGTGTCTGGCCTTGTGGCCGGGGCGCTGGACAAAAATACCGTTACCGTCGATCTGACCGATAGCGGGCTAGATTTCAGCGCCGTCTCGATGACTGAGGACGACGTGGCCGTAATCTCTGTGCCGGCGTATGCCGGTAGAATCCCGGCTGTGGTGGCTGACCGGTTGGGCATAGTGCGCGGCAACGGGGCTCGGACTGTTTTGGTTTGTGTATACGGAAACCGCGCGTTTGAGGACACGCTCGTAGAGTTGGAGGACGTTGCGAAGCGCGCCGGATTTAGGGTGGTCGCAGCGGTTTCTGCTATTGCTGAGCATTCCGTTGCTCGTCAGTTTGCTGCCGGTCGTCCGGATGCGCAGGATGCGGCGCAGCTCGCAGAGTTTGCGCAACAAATTCAGCAAAAGCTGTTGGCTGAGGATGCGTCCGAGCCCTCTATCCCCGGCAATCGTCCTTATAAACAAGCTGGAGGTCGCCGTATGGCACCCGAGGCAACAGAGGAATGCGTCTCCTGCGGTGCATGCGCCGCGGCGTGTCCCGTTTGTGCTATCGACAAGGGCGACCCCAAGCGAGCAGCTGACGAGGCGTGCATCTCCTGCATGCGCTGCATCGCCGTATGCCCGCGAGGCGCTCGCGAGCTTGATCCCAACGAGCTATCCGCTGTTTCCCAGATGCTGAGCAAGGTTTGCGTCGTGCGGAAGGAATGCGAGCTCTTCATCTAACGCATGCGAAATTGCTGCAAGGAGTGTCCCTGGGTGCCGGCGGGAAAGGAACGTCCCTAAGTGCCGCCTAAATACCGTTTATCGAAGAAAAAATACCGTTCGCCGGTCATAATGATTGTTCCGGCTTTGGGCTTGTCTACAATAATTCGCGTAAAAAGAAATGCGGAAGGTTACCGAGTCCCTCGGACGTGGGCCTAACCAAAGTCTTTGAACGGGTGCGTCTCTATGGATGCATTCGCTTGATTTTGGTTGGGCTATATTTATGAAGGGACATGCCACCATGGGTTTCTTTTCTCGCCTGATGGGCGGTTCGGATGAGCAGAAGACTGCAGCTTCCGAGTTCGAAATCCTCGCTCCCGTTTCCGGCGAGCTTGTTCATCTAGAAAATACCAATGACCCCGCTTTTAGCAGCCGTGCCGTGGGCGATGGCGTTGCCGTGGTTCCCCAAGAGGGAACGGTGTGCGCTCCTGTTTCCGGCACCGTCGCGGCGCTGTTTCCGACTGAGCACGCGCTGGGCATCATGTCCGACGACAGCTCTGCTCAGGTGATGCTGCATATCGGAATCGACACTGTTAAACTTGAGGGCAAGGGCTTCCATGCGCTTGTTGCTCAGGGTGACCATGTCGACGCGGGCCAGCCCCTCGTCGAGGTCGATTTCGAGGCGGTTCGCGCCGCTGGCTTCGACCCCACGGTCTTCGTTATCGTGTGCGAGCGTTCGGAGAACTCGACTCTTCGTGAGCATGCTTCCGGCCCTGTTGCTGTTAAAGAGCCTGTCGTCTGGCTTTCCGAGTAAATTCTTGTGGTGGGTACCGTGGTTATCAAGCGAGTTTTCAACAATAACGTCGCAATGGTCACTTCGGACGATGGCTCCGAGCTCATCGTCATCGGCCGAGGCCTCTGCTTTGGCCGCCATGCCGGCGACGCTATCGACGAGGCGTCGGTCGAAAAGACCTATGCGCTGCAGGAGGGAACTTCTCAGGATTCGCGTACGATTGACCGCTTGGCACATCTTTTGGAGTCCATCCCCACCGTCAACCTCGTGATTTCCGAGGACATCGTTCAGATGCTCCGTCGAGAGCTCAATGTTGATATCAAAGACAAGATTCTCATTGCTCTCGCAGACCATATCAGCCTTGCTTTGGAGCGCGAGCGCAAAGGCGTTCCCTGCGAGAACCCGCTGCTGCTCGAGATCCAGCAGTTCTATCGCAAGGAGTACGCGCTTGCGGGCCGTGCGCTGCAGATTATCAAGGAGTATATGGGCATCCAGATGAGCGAAGAAGAGCAGGGTTTTATTACGCTGCATATCGTCAACGCCACCATGTCGCAGCGCTCTGACCGTCTGATTGTTTCGGTCCAGCTTGTTCGCGACGTGCTCGCGATTGTTTCCGAGCACTATGCCACGACCCTTGACGTCACCTCGTTGCCGTACGAACGTTTCGTTCGCCATTTGCAGTTTTTTGCGCAGCGAGCGCTCGATCCCGCGGCGGGGCAGGTCAATGGCGACGCGCTGTTCCGTATCGATGAAACGGCGTATCCGAGGGCGTTCTCGTGTGCGGAGTCAATTGCCGACCACTTGGCGTCTACCTATAACGTTGTCGTTACCGATGCCGAGAAGAGTTATCTCGCATATCACATTGTTAACCTGCTTGGAGAACCTGGTCTCTAGGCATAACGTGCCCACACATCGATTGATATAAGGCAAGGCTCACGGTCTTGTCTAGGGCACACCTATCTCAATTTGCGGAAAAGGAAGGGGAGTACCGCTATGACCGCAAAAAAGAAGTTCAATTTCAAAGCGCCGTTGGAGGTGTTCGCGAAGTCGATCGTTCAGCCGATGATGTATCTCTCGGTTGCCGGCATCCTGCTCATCGTGGGCATCATTCTGACCAACAAGACCATCTGCGCCGTGGTCCCCGTGCTGGGCTCCGGCCCGTTCCAGCTTGTGGGCGCCGTTGTCTATCAGTCGCTGATGTTTATCATCAACAACCTCTCGATTCTGTTCTGCGTGGGCATCGCCGGCGCCATGGCAAAGAAGAACAAGGGCCATGCTTCGCTGATCGCCCTGATGTCGTTCTTCCTGTTCCTGCAGGCTAACAACATCGTGCTCAACGCCACCGGCTCTCTTGCCGAAGCGAGCGGCATGCTCGGCCTTACCGGAACCGGCCAGGCCACCGTTATGGGCATTCAGGTGCTCGATACCGGCGTGTTCGGCGGCATCATTCTTGGTTGCATCACTGGTGCTGTGTTCAACAAGTACTCGAACAAGCAGTTCCCCATTGCCCTTTCGATGTTCTCGGGCGTTCGCTTCCCGTTCCTGATCATGATCATCATCTCCTGGATCATGGGCGCTGGCTTCTGCATCGTTTGGCCTCCGGTTCAGGGCGCCATCTCCTCCGTTGCCGGCATCATTAAGGAGTCGGGCAACATCGGTCTGTTTATCTACGGCATGCTCAACAAGCTGCTCGTTCCCACCGGTCTGCACCACCTCATCTACACCCCGTTCCAGTTCTCCGATGTGGGTGGCACCCTTACGCTGGGTGATCAGGTTATCGCCGGCGCCTATCCCATCCGTGTTGCCGAGATGGCAATGACGGGCCAGCCCTTCTCCGATAGCACGTATTTCAACAGCTACACCTTCAACAACCTGTGGCCCTACATCGGTATCGGTCTCGCCTTTATCTTCACCGCTTACAAGGGGAACAAGGATAAGACCAAGGCCGTTATCATCCCGCTGATCATCACCGCCGTGCTCTCCTGTGTCACCGAGCCCATGGACTTCCTCTTTGTCTTTGCCGCTCCCGTGCTCTTTGTCGTTCACTCGGTTCTTTCCGGCATCTTCCTGGTCCTGCTCAAGGTCCTCTCCGTGCCCGCTTCGACTGCAGGCGGCATCATCAACATCGTGGTTTCCAACCTGGTTCTTGGTGTCGATAAGACCAACTGGCCGATGATGCTCGTGCTCGGAGTCGTCAACGCCGCGCTGTACTTCTTCCTCTTCACCTTCCTTATTAAGAAGCTCAACCTCCACACGCCTGGTCGCGAGGAGGAGTCCGAGCTCGCCGAGTCCGTTGCCGAGGGCGAGGCCGCCGCGTCTGTCGCGGTGAAGCAGGGCGCTGTTGCCGCAGCTCCCGCAGAGGGCGTCGATGCAGGTATTGCCGACCTGGTCGCAGGTCTTGGCGGCAAGGACAACATCGAGGAGCTCGAGAACTGCTTTACGCGTCTCCGCGTGAACGTTAAGAACCCGGACCTCATCGATGAGAGCCTCATCAACCACGTGCCCAACAGCGGCATCAACCGCAACGGCAACAATATCCAGATCATCTTTGGCATGAAGGTTGCCGAGATGCGCGACAAGGTCGAAAACGCAATTGAGAAGGAGCAGTAAACAATGATCATTACTCTGTGTGGTGGCGGATCCACCTTTACCCCCGGCATCGTCAAGTCCATCGCTCTGCGCAAGGACGAGCTCGACGTTGACGAGATTCGTCTGTACGACATCAACGAGGAGCGCCAGCGCAAGATCGGCGTGCTCGTGGACTGGATTCTGCACGAGGACCTCGGCCTGGACATCAAGCTCACGGTGACCACCGACAAGGAGACTGCCTTTACGGATGCCAGCTTCGTGTTTGCCCAGATGCGCGTGGGCGGCTACGCCATGCGCGAGCAGGACGAGAAGATTCCGCTGCGTCACGGCTGCGTGGGCCAGGAGACCTGCGGTTGCGGCGGCCTTGCCTACGGCATGCGCACCATCTTCCCCATGGTCGAGCTGATCGATGACGTTGAGAAGTACGCTAAGAAGGACTACTGGATTCTCAACTACTCCAACCCTGCTGCCATCGTGTCCGAGGGCTGCCGCGTGCTGCGTCCCAACGCTCGCATCATCAACATCTGCGACATGCCGATCGCGATCATCGACGTGGTTTGCGCCGCACTCGATATCGACAAGAAGGATGTCGAGTACGATTACTTTGGCCTCAACCACTTTGGTTGGTTCACCTCGATCCGCCACAAGGGCGAGGAGGTGCTCCCGCAGCTGCGCGAGTACATCAAGGAGCATGAGATTCTGCTGCCCGACTCCTACCTCAAGGGCATGGGCTCGCTCATGGCAAAGAAGCCCGAGGAGGCCACTGACGAGCACCCCGAGCAGAACCGCCACACCAAGGGCAGCTGGTACTACGTCTGGAAGGGCGAGTACGAGATCATGGAGTGCTTCCCGGAGTACCTGCCCAACACGTATCTGAACTACTACCTGCAGCAGAAGGAGTTCGTCGAGCATTCCAACCCCGAGCGCACCCGTGCGAATGAGGTTGAGGAGACGCGTGAGAAGAACCTCTTTGATGGTATCGATCACTACGAGAAGACGGGCGAGATCGACGAGAGCACGTTCTATGC
This sequence comes from Collinsella sp. AF15-51, assembly GCF_003462845.1. Classification (NCBI taxonomy): domain Bacteria; kingdom Bacillati; phylum Actinomycetota; class Coriobacteriia; order Coriobacteriales; family Coriobacteriaceae; genus Collinsella; species Collinsella sp. AF15-51. Next base: position 16,093 of record NZ_QRYG01000024.1, read on the forward strand.
GGGCAGCCACGGCGACTGGATTGCCGACCTGGCCATCGCTCTGAAGAACGACACCAAGCAGCGCTTCCTGGTCATTTGCGAGAACAAGGGCGCTATTCCCAACATGCCCTACGACGCTATGGTCGAGCTGCCTGCCTACATTGGCAAGAACGGCCCCGAGGTCATCAGCCGCGACAACATTCCGCTGTTCCAGCAGGGCCTCATGATGCAGCAGCTGAACTCCGAGAAGCTCGTGGTCGAGGCCACGATCGAGGGTTCGTACGAGAAGGCACTCAAGGCCTTTACGCTCAACAAGACCGTGCCTTCGATGAAGGTCGCCAAGGAAGTTCTCGACGACATGATCGAGGCCAACAAGGGTTACTGGCCCGAGCTTAGCTAGAGCTAGAAGGCCGCTGGCGCAAAAGAGTCACTGACGGCACAATTTGAACAATGCCCCGTTCACGTATTTGCGTGGGCGGGGCATTGCCGTTTTGCGCAAAGGGTTGATATGGGGGATGGGCTATCCGACATCGGCGCAGGGCATGAGGTTTTCTGCTGACGCGCGGTGGCTGAAGTGCCCGGGTGGACACGTCCGGGATTCCGTCCCACTGCTTGGCGTCCTTGCCGCCATCTGGCTCCCACGTTCGCATACTTTTGGATGCGAGCGTGTTTTTAACGGCACGCACGGGTCCCCCGGGGCGCGCCGTGCATTTTCGGGAGTTTTCAGCAAGCCGGGGTGGCTGCATACGCGCCGGAAGCGTCTATTCGATCTCGCGGGATCCCCCGACGGGCAACTTGGGCTGGCGGACGGGGTCCGCCGCTGCGATAGCGCGCGTTTCGCGTCGCGCCGTGCCCCAAAACGACGCCGATCGCGCGGCATCCACGATTCGCGGCGCCGCCGGCGGGGGCCGCGATGCTGAAAACTCCGGTTTTTGCACGGTCCAAGCGGGGGTACGTTGGGACGGGGAGGGGTGTCCCCGTCTTTTTATGCATGTTGCAAGTAAAATTATGCAGGACATAGGGCACCATGCGACGGATACCCAGATTGGGCGCGCCATGCGCCGACGTTCGTCGCGCCCCTTCCACGTCGTACGCGAATCAAAAGGTGAGGGCGGTTATGGGCGTGCTGGCGGCCCTGTGGCGGCGGGGTTGCAGCGGAGCTTGCGCTTGCCGTGGTCGACCGGGCGCCGTGGGCGCCGGCGCTCGACGGCCGTATGCTGTTGCTTGCCACGCACGATGTCGCCGATGCTCAGGCTCTCGATATCTCGGACATCATCACGCTCTAAATACTGACTCAACAACAAAATGATTCGTTTTCCTCCGTCCCCATGGGGTCGGCTGTGGTATTCTATCTGCGGGGTAATACTTAGGAATACCAAGTAATACCAACGCCGCAGAAACAAACTCCGGATGCGGGCCAATCGGGTTGCCTTCACAGCCCGTCGCCCAGCCGCGTGGCCCGCATCTATCCGCACTACCGTCGTTTCAAAAAGGAAGCGCCATGGCAGAACACATGACCCCTGTAGTCGCGAAGGTCTTGCCCGAGGAGAAGGCAGCCTTCGCGGCGGCAACCCAGCTCGTGGGTACCACGCCGTCCAACGCCATTCGCATGTTTATCGCTGCGTTCAATCGCTGCGGCACCTTCCCGTTCGACATCTCGCCCAACGGGGCTTTTGGCACTGCGCCCGATTCTCATCAATAAGTGATCCGTTTTCCTCCGTCCCCATGGGATCAGCTCTCTGCCGAGTTGTGGCAGAACTAGGGAACGGTTTTGAGGAGGTTGGCATGCTCAATGCGATGATTTGGGCGCTTGCCTGTTTTGGCGTTGTCGCGGCAGATATTGCCCTGAGCGCGGTTCTGTTTTCAGTTCTCGATGCCGTGTCGGTGCTGACGGGCTATCCGATCGACAATCTCGATATCCAATGGTTCCAGGCTGCCGCGCAGATGGCGTCGTTTTTGATGGCGCTGCTGTGGTGGCGTTATCTGTGGCCGCGCTCGTTTATGGCGCGCTGGCAGGGCGAGCGCCCGCTTGGCGGGGGAGCGCGTGGGGCGTGGAAACGCATCACCTGCGTTATCGTGATCGGCCTGGCCCTGCAGGTGGTCGTTGGCTACGTGACCGACGCCGTGCTGTCGCTATTGCCCGAGGCGGCGGCCGATTACAGTGAACTTGTCGAGGAAACGGGCATGGGCGACACGAGCTACCTGGCTGTCCTGACCACGGTGCTCGGCGCTCCGTTTTGCGAGGAGTTGCTGGTGCGCGGCATCATCTTTGAGTTTTCGCTCCGAGCGTTTAATCCGCAGTGCCGCCCACTTTGGAAGCGCCGGCGCCGCGCGAACGCGCAAGACGGCGCCATAGTGCCCTGGGCGGCCCCGAGCACCTGGGGCGTTGCCGCGGCGATTGCGCTGCAAGCGGCAATCTTCGGTTTTATGCACATGAATTGGGTGCAGGGTTGCTACGCGGGTGCCGCCGGCCTCATCTTTGGTTGGGTGCTCGTGACGACCGGAAAGCTCCGCTACGCGATCTTGCTGCACTTTGTCTTTAACGCCGGGTCGTATCTCATGACGTTGCTCTGGTTTGTGAACATGCCGCTCGACGTGGCGGTCACGGTTGCCATCGCCGGCTTCGTACTGGTAGAGGCAATGCGCTCGCTCAGGCAGCTGTGCCAGACAGATCGTCCTCGCCAGCAAGCATCAATCCCTTAAGGGCCAACGTTGATAAAAACAAATCTGCCGTGATTCCCCTAAGGAAAACACGGCTAGGTGCGTCTGAGCGTGTTCCCACTAGGGAAATCACGCTTGAGCGATGAAGAGACGCTGGCTGGCCAAGAGACGCCGGCTGGCCCTCGTCGCGCTAGTTGCGTCTGCCACCGCCGTTAGCGCCCTGGCGCCCCTGCGCCGCACGATTGCGGCCGGCAGTGTTCTGTGCGCGCGACATGCCGCCGTGGCCCTTGCTACCCTTAGGCCCCTTGCCGGCGGCGCCACCGTGGGCCTTGCCGCCCTTCTTGCCGGTGCCATGCCCACCGCCAGCAGACGTCTCGCCCGGGCGCGGCGGCACGGGGCGGATTAGACAATGCTTGGTGTAGCCAATCAGATCGCGGCGGCCGGCTTTTTCCAGCGCCTCGCGCACGAGCTTGTAGTTCTCGGGTTTGCGATACTGGATGAGCGCACGCTGCATGGCCTTTTCGTGCGGGTCGCGCGCCACATAGATCGGCTGCATGGTACGCGGATCTACGCCGGTGTAGTACATGCACGTCGACATGGTGGACGGCGTGGGGTAGAAGTCCTGCACCTGCTCGGGCATATAGCCCATGTCGCGTACGGCCTCGGCAAGGTCCACGGCTTCCTTCATGGTTGAACCGGGGTGGCTCGAGATCAGATACGGCACCACATACTGCTTGAGTCCGTATTCGCGGTTCAAGCGTTCAAATTTACGGCAGAACGCGTCGTAGACGGCGCGGCTCGGCTTGCCCATCACGGACAGCACCGCGTCGCTCACGTGCTCGGGTGCTACGCGCAGCTGGCCCGAGACGTGATGCTCCAGCAGCTCGCGCAAAAACTCGTCCGAGGCATCGGCCATGGTGTAGTCGAAGCGGATGCCGCTGCGCACGAAGACCTTTTTGACGCCCGGCAGCTGGCGCAGGTCGCGCAGCAGCTGCGTGTAGCCGCTCTCGTCGACCACCATGTTCTTGCACACGCTCGGCCACAGGCAGCGCTTGTTCTTGCACACGCCGTGCTTGAGCTGCTTGTCGCAGGCAGGACGGCTAAAGTTGGCCGTCGGTCCGCCCACGTCGTTGATATAGCCCTTAAACTCGGGATCGCGTGTGAGCAGCTCGGCCTCGCGCATGATCGAGTCGTGGCTTCGCATCTGCAGCACGCGGCCCTGGTGAAAGGTGAGGGCGCAAAACGAGCACTCGCCAAAACAGCCGCGATTGGAGCTAATGGAAAACTTGATTTCGGCAAAGGCCGGCACGCCGCCTGCTGCGTCGTAGTCGGGATGCCAATCGCGTGCGTAGGGGAGTTCTGCCACCTCGTCCATCTCATCGGTGGTGAGTGTTGCCGACGGCGGGTTCTGCACCACATAGACGCTGTTGGGGTAGGGCTCTACCAGGCGATGTCCGGTGATGGGGTCCATATTCTGCTGCTGCACGTTAAAGCTGCGCGCGTAGTTGAGCTTGTCGGCGGAAAGGTCGTCCCAGCTGGGCAGCAGGTCGTAGTCGTAGACCTCGTCGAGCGAACCCGTGCGGTAAACGGTGCCGTTGATATAAGTGATCTGATCGATGGGCAGCCCCGCGTCGAGCGCGTCGGCGATCTCGACAATCGCGTGCTCGCCCATGCCGTAGATGAGGATGTCGGCGCCCGAGTCGAGCAGTACCGAGCGCTTGAGCTTGTCCTGCCAGTAGTCGTAGTGGGCCAGGCGGCGCAGACTCGCCTCGATGCCGCCGATAATGATGGGAGCGTCCTTGAACGTCTGGCGGATGAGGTTGCCGTAGACCGTGACGGCACGGTTGGGACGGCGCCCCTCCTCGCCACCAGGGGTATAGGCGTCGGTGTGGCGGCGGTGCTTGGTCACCGAATAGTGGTTGACCATGGAGTCCATGTTGCCGGCGCTGACGAGAAAGCCCAGGCGCGGCTCGCCAAGCACGGTGATGCTGGCGGGGTCGGTCCAGTCGGGCTGGCAGATGATGCCCACCTTGTAGCCGTGCGCGTCGAGGACGCGGCTGACGATGGCCATACCAAAGCTGGGATGGTCCACGTAGGCGTCGCCGCAGATGTAGACAAAGTCGCACTGGTCCCAGCCGCGCGCATCCATGTCGGCGCGGCTGACGGGGAGGAACTTATCGCGGCCCGGTCGCCAGGGGCGGGCGGGCGTCGCTTGGGAATGCTTGGTGCGGGCGACTGTGGCCTGCGCTTTGCCGCCGCGCTTTTGCTGCTGGTCCTGTTTGCCCTGCTGTCCGCGTTGGCTGTTCTGAGCGTGCTGAGGCTTTTTTGCCACGATCCCTCCCGGTGTCTGTATGCTGCACGTAATTGTAACCAGTCTTTTTGGGACGGGGCTAAAAAGACTGGTGGAGTACACGAGGCGTCGGGCGTCGGGTATGGCGCCGCGCCCGCCGTTTGTTTCCAGACTGTGTATCTGCGCGTTGGGGAGCCCGTCTCGCGCGCACGCCATGTTGTCAATGGGTTACAGTATGAACGGCGGCTATGTCTCCGCCAACGCACGAGAGGGTCGTCAACAAGGAGGCCGCACGACGATGCAGCGTGCCAAGCAGATATCGGAGTCCATCGAGCTGGGCATCATTCTGGCGCTCGCCGGTGGCTTTATGGACGTGTATTCGTACATTGGGCGCGATCATGTTTTCGCCAACGCGCAGACAGGCAACATCTTGTTGGTGGGCGTGAGCATCTCGGAGGGTAATTGGGCGCTCGCGGGACGTTATTTCTTCCCCGTGGTGTCGTTTGCCGTGGGCATTATGCTTGCCGACCTGGTACACGAGCGTTTTGGCAGCGTGATTCACTGGCGCCAGGTGACGGTGTTTTTTGAAGCCGTTATCTTGCTGGGCGTGAGCTTTATCCCGGGCGGCGATTTCAACCTGCTCGCCAACTGCCTTACTTCGTTTGCCTGCGGTATGCAGGTCGAGAGTTTCCGCAAGATTCATGGACACGGCATCGCCACGACCATGTGTATCGGCAACCTCCGTAATGCCTTGCAAAACGTGGACGACTACATCATTACCCACAAGCGCGGCTTTTTGGAAAACGGCCTGCTGTACTTTGGCGTGATCTTTACCTTTGTGTTTGGCGCCGTGTTGGGCAACTGGTGTATTGAGCGCATGGGCCTGCACGCCATCGTCGTGGCGAGCGTGCTGCTGTTTGTCGCGTTTGCCATCATGTTTATCGACCGCGAGCGCGACTTGCGTTTTCGCTGGAAGGTTGCGGCAGAGGCTTGGAAAGAGGGCTGTCGAAAGTAACCGAATGCGGCAAAGAGACAGCCCCTTTGCCGCAATATTTTTCATCTCTATGTAGTACAGCTTCAGGAGCCAGAAAAAAACTATCTAGCTCCTGAATGTTGTTACGAACTGCTTTTTGCAATTTATTCGAGATGCTCTTCAATCCGAGCCCTCAGAAGGGCAATGGCTGTGGGTATTCCAATTGCGGCGGCTAATTCGGCTTTATCCAAAACCTGTATGTTAAAGCACGATTGTTTATCACATTGAAGGACGTTAACTGAAGATAGCTTCACTTCCCGTTGACTGAATATATCGTAATCTCCAGATAGGAAGTTACCTTTTATTGTGTAATTCGGTATGTTCGTTACGCACTTCATCTCAAGTCTGTTTAGGCCATAATCGAACACCGCAACTTCCTTGTGTTCGATGATGAGCGCAACCCTGGGCATGTTACTAAAACCACCGTCGACGACAGTAAAGAGCTTTTCATTTGCATCGTCATAAACGGTGTATTTAAGACTCAATAGCTGTCCTAGTGGACCCGTGAACCCATGTCTTTTGATGTTGAGGTTGTCTCCCGCTGGGTTGACGAGAGCCAGAGCATGCGGATAAGGGTTACCTTCAATTGAGATTCGATATTCGTTTGTAGCCGTCTTGCTCGATTTAGGACCAGTAGCCATCACGCGTCATCGCCTCGATCGAATTGGAACCGTCTTCTGCTTCGTGCGGAGAATTACGCTGTATGTTGCAGTACATGCAGCTGCAATAACCGCATGGGCAATTTCTAACAAAATGAATGACACTATTTGCTGCATGCATATTAATTACTATAAAGTATCCTTTTATAAACGTATTGTCAAACATATATTGTTAAAACAGAAACAATTTATAGACTGAGTCGGTCGTATTCTTTGGGCAATTGCTCCTATAATCTAGCCTTCGCTGCAGTCGGGAGGGAAGGACTGGGGCTCCGTTATTATGTTGAAACGCTTTAACACTTTTGACGTTCTCATGCATTTTTTGTTTCAAAAGCGTTAGGATGGGACTCATAGCGTGGGGCGTAATGGGTGCCCCGCACACGATGGGAGGCTATCAATGGCTAATCGTTTCGTTCTCAACACCATTTCTTATCATGGTTCCGGCGCCATCAAGGAGATCCCCGGTGAGCTCCAGCGTCGCGGCTACAAGAAGATCTTCGTCTGCTCCGACCCCGATCTGGTTAAGTTTGGCGTTACCGCTAAGGTGACCGACGAGCTCGACGCCGCCGGCATCGCTTGGAGCCTCTACTCCGAGATTAAGCCCAACCCCACTATCCAGAACGTCAAGGACGGCGTCGAGGCCTTCAAGGCCGCCGAGGCTGACGCTATCGTGACCATTGGCGGCGGCTCCTCCATGGACACCGCCAAGGCTATCGGCATCATCATCAACAACCCCGAGTTCGCCGATGTCCGCAGCCTCGAGGGCGTTGCTCCGACTAAGAACCACGCTGTGTTCACCATCGCCGTGCCGACGACCGCCGGTACTGCCGCCGAGGTGACCATCAACTACGTTATCACCGACCCCGAGAAGGTCCGCAAGTTCGTGTGCGTCGATACCAACGACGCCCCCGAGGTCGCCGTCGTCGACCCCGACATGATGGCTTCCATGCCCGCCGGCCTGACCGCTTCCACCGGCATGGACGCTCTGACCCACGCCATCGAGGGCTACACCACCAAGGGTGCTTGGGAGCTCTCCGACATGTTCCACTTTGAGGCTATTAAGCTGATCAGCGAGAACCTGCGCGACTCCGTCGCCGAGGCCAAGTCCGGCCAGCCCGGCTCCGGCCGCGAGGGCATGGCTCTTGGCCAGTATGTCGCCGGCATGGGCTTCTCCAACGTTGGCCTGGGCATCGACCACGCCATGGCTCACACCCTGTCCGCTCACTACGACACCCCGCACGGCGTCGCTTGCGCCATGCTGCTGCCGATCGCCATGGAGTTCAACAAGCCGGTTTGCGCCGAGCGCCTGGCCAAGGTTGCCGTTGCCATGGGTGTTGACACCACGGGCATGAGCACCGATGAGGCCGCCGACGCCGCCATCGCCGCCGTCAAGCAGCTCTCTGCCGACGTGAACATCCCGCACGTCTGCGAGGCCATGAAGGCCGACGAGATCGAGGTCTTGGCCAAGGACGCCATGGCCGACGCCTGCTTCCCGGGCAACCCGCGCGAGGCGACGCTCGACGACGTTATCGAGCTCTTCAAGAAGATCTGCCCGGCTGAGTAAATCACTCCCGTCGGCGGTCCCGGGTCTCCCTCCGGGCGCGTCCTCGGACATGCAAAAGGCCCCGCTGCGCGCGTTGTGAACTGCGTCCCAAATCTTGGACGCCCTAAATAGCGACTAGGCCGCGAGGGC
>NZ_QRYG01000025.1:0-24189 GCF_003462845.1 Collinsella sp. AF15-51
GCCCTCGCGGCCTAGTCGCTATTTAGGGCGTCCAAGATTTGGGACGCAGTTCAATGTGGCGAACGGTCGGGCTTCTTATTCCACTTGCCAATGCTCGGCTCATATTGGAAGAAAGCTACGCTAATGTTTGCGTGACACTCCTATTTTCTCCGAAGAAAGAGTCGGATAATGAAGAATAGAATTAAAAAAGGTGCCAGATATAACGCAAGTATAAAGGCTAATCCAACGAGACCTTGCAATAATGGCATAACTCCTCCCAGACACGAGATTTTGGTATTTGTTCCCATCTTATTCTGAATTGGACCAAATAGTTCCTAGCCACAAAACTACTCGTCAACTGGATCGCACCAATCTGCTGGCAAAACACAGCTTGATTCTTTATCGACATAGCACCAATCCGCAACAGGGCACTCGGCGATGTCGTAAAAATTGCATATATCAACTCCAAGACAACAAGGCTCAACGGGAGGATGTTCATTTGAACCAACAGGATGGATATGCTTCATAACAGCTCCTCACCTTAATCCAATTAGAGACTACGTTTGATCAATGCCACAGTGATCTACAACGCAGATGCTGCCGCCATCCATGTCATAGTCGCAGTAATCGTATGCACCACAGCCATCTGCTTTATCATAAACAGTACAGATGTCAGTAATGCCCAAGAGGCAGTCAAAAGACATCGGCTTCACGCCTGCCTCGTCGCCACTTCCTGGATTAATCGGATGAATATGCTTCACGACTACCTCCCTTTGAGTGCAGAAAAACCTCAATATTGTGTATAACAAACCAAGATGTCTAGTTCACCATATTTCTAGAATGGTTTCGGCGAACGTAGCAATAAGCTTCGCAGACGGTAATCAGAAGAACGAACACCTCCACAATGGTGACAGCAATGCGCTGAACCGCTTATTCCGATACAGTAGCTTCTCGTTGATTTTTCTCCTGCGAAGATGAGTGGCGGGAAATAAGGTCAAAAGCCATCTCGTAGCACATTTTTCTATATTCACATGATGCAGGGTGTAGACTCTTGGGCAAGTAGCCGTGCTCGCCTGCAGCCTCCCAGCTACAGCCCCCACCACAGAAAGACCGAGCCCAACAGTCCGTACAGTCAATTCTTTTTTCGACACCCTGACTCCAGTTTTCAATATACCTAGTTTCGTCAATTCCGGTGACGATGTTGCCCATTTTGAATCGCATCATCCCGACAAACCTGTGACAGGGGTATACGTCCCCTTCGGGAGTCACGGAAATAAAACGCCTGCCAGCCCCGCATCCGACAAAGGCGATCCTGTTGCTCATAATCAAATCAACTGCAGTTTTCAATGTTCTAAACAAGGGCTTTTCCCCTTGATCAATCTGTTTGAGATATTGATCCGCCAAATCTATTAGGCCCGCCCTGATTTTGTTTAATGAGTGTTCGTCGAGTTTGATATTCTCATCGAATGAGCTCACGGGCGAGAAGTAAATCCTTCTGAAGCCCATCTCTTTAAACTGAAGATAGTCTTCAACAAGGTTACAGTTATTATTTGTTAAGGTCGCTCTTGCGCCGAAGGGGAACGACTCGGAAAAACGACGAACGTTTTTGTCGATATCGGAGAAAGAGCCGCCTCCCGTCTTGTACGGGCGCGATGCATCGTGCTTGCATCCTGTACCATCGAGACTAATCAGAACAGAAAACCCGTGCTCCTTGAAAGAATTCACAGCAGTGTCATTCAAAAGCGTTCCGTTGGTCGTAATAGAATAGGTAAAGTTTCTATTGGGGTATATTCTTTTTGAATAGTCGACCGTTTTCCATATCAGCGGCTCGTTAATCATGGGTTCCCCACCAAAAAAGACGATCGCAAGCGTTTCGTTTTCCGATGAACTTGCGACGAGGTAGTCGACCGCCTTGAAGGCTATCTCGTCTGTCATCAGCAGAGGAGACGTTCCATAATCTCCTTTACCGGCAAAACAGTAACTACAACCAAGGTTGCATGCATGTGAAACGTGGAGTTCGATGGATCTAAGTTTTCGAGGCGTGTCTTTTGTTAAGAAAGTCCGCTCAGACAATCGTTGATACTCATCAATGTCGTCTTCAAGTTCTGCTATGGTCGTTTGGTCGTAGCCTTTCGCAGCAAGTGACTTTGTTAGCAACTTCGAGTTGACCGTTCTTCCCGATGCTTCAAATATGCGAAGCGCATCTTCTGATGCTTGGTCAACCTGAAAGCAATTGCGAGTGACCTCATCGAAGCAGTAACGACGATCACTTACTGAGAAAAAATGCATACGTTCCTCAATTTCATGCTGGACTGGCACTAACCTTGTTTATTGTTGCGCAGCTATAAAAAACCACCAGCGGGGATTCGGTGTGCGGCCCAATCGGACTCCCAAAAGGTTCTATTTGAGACTGGCAAGCTTTGTGTTGTTGGCACTTCGACAGCGCTCTTTATTCCAACATGGAGCCTCGCAGTTTGAGTCGACTTGCCTCTGGAAGGTCCGATCTTAACTTGATTTAGGATGAAAACAGATTACAGGCGCGCTCCTCTAGAAAGAAAGGAAACCAATCGCCGCCTTTCACCAGGAAAGTTTTTATAGCCCACCTCGAGCAAAATGAAAGATGCGAGAGCGATTGGGGAACAACGCGAATCTCCCCTTTTGGGTGGGAGCGAGCCTTCAGCCACCGGCGAACGACTCGCCCTGGTCAGAATCTGGAAGTGGTGCCGGGCCGCTTGGGCCTCCCCGGTGACTTCGTGGGGCTTACCTGCCTGACGTCGAGGAGTACATCCGCAAGATTCGTTCCCTATGCCGTTTGCTCTCACGCCCGCCTTAGTTCCAAGTCGGGCGAGCCGCCGCGCTCATGCGACCCGTGGCGGCGACACGTCGACGCCGCGCTCGCTGAGCACATCTTCGGTCGCGGGCGAGCACGAGGTCGCGCCGGCGCATCCGCTGGGACTGCTGTGCGTGCAAAACGGCTACGTGGTGAGCGTCCCGCGCTGGATTCAGCCGAGTGAGGAAGGCGTTGAGATCGGCGCGCTGGCAACGGGGGAGGGCGGCATCACCGACGACGTCTCGGCCCGCCATGCCCATATCTGGTGCGACGATTCTGGCACATGGTTTGTCGAGGACCTGTCATCCACGAACGGCACCGTGGTGGTAAACGGGGCCACGAGCGTGTGTATTCAAGTAGAGCCCGGTCGCTCCGCCCAGCTCAACCCCGGCGACGAGCTCAAGCTCGGCGAATCCACTACCTACGCCATCCTCTTCGGTGCCCTCTAGCCGGCAGATAGGGACGCTCCTTTTCTGCCGGCACTTGGGGACACTCCTTGGCGCGTCAGAGCCGATTGCCCGGGAACACAGGGACCATTTGGCCCTTGGCGGTCAGTCGAGGTAAACCTTTACCGCCCGCCTATATTTGCCGCTATTACACTTGACGGCGGGGTACAATAAACCCGCATGCGGATTTTCGTTGCGGGCGCCTCCCATCGCCGGGGCGTGCCCGGGAGCATCCGGCATGCGGCCTTTGCGGCGCTCGGTCATGTGCAAGACGGGTAGCTGGGCCTGTGGAGCGCGTGCAGCCCTCCTCGCCTCGGCATGCCTTCTCTCCACGCCATGTACCTGCTGCCAAGTCCGCCTGCCAGATGATTGGAAGCAACAGCGAAAATCCCATCACGCCAACATCCCGGCGATCGCCGGGGCCTGTATACCTATATGAGAGGAGAGGGGTATATGGCGCGTAAGTTTAAGTCTATGGACGGCAACGAGGCGGCCGCATATGTTTCGTATGCGTACACCGAGGTAGCGGGAATTTATCCCATTACGCCGTCCAGCCCGATGGCCGACCATGTCGACCAGTGGGCGGCCCAGGGTCGCAAGAACATCTTCGGCACCCCGGTCAAGGTCGTCGAGATGGAGTCCGAGGCAGGTGCGGCCGGTACCGTTCACGGTTCGCTGGGCGCCGGTGCTCTGACCACCACCTACACGGCTTCTCAGGGTCTGCTCCTGATGATCCCGAACATGTACAAGATCGCGGGCGAGCAACTCCCGGGCGTCTTCCACGTCTCCGCGCGTTGCGTCGCTTCCCACGCCCTGAACATTTTTGGCGATCACTCCGACGTCATGGCCTGTCGTCAGACCGGCTTCGCCATGCTCGCCGAGGGCAACGTCCAGGAGGTCATGGACCTCTCGCCGGTGGCTCACCTTGCCGCCATCGAGGGTAAGACCCCGTTCCTTAACTTCTTCGACGGCTTCCGCACCAGCCACGAGATCCAGAAGGTCGCCATGTGGGACTACAAGGATCTGGCCGAGATGTGCGACATGGACGCCGTCCAGGCTTTCCGCGACCACGCGCTCAACCCTGAGCACCCGCACACCCGCGGCAGCCACGAGAACGGCGATATCTTCTTCCAGAACCGTGAGGCCTGCAACAAGGTCTACGACGAGCTTCCCGCCGTCGTCGAGGGCTACATGAAGAAGATCAACGAGAAGCTCGGCACCGATTACGGCCTGTTCAACTACTACGGCGCTCCCGATGCCGACCGCGTCGTCGTGTGCATGGGCTCCTTCTGCGACGTGCTCGAGGAAGTCATCGACTACCTCAACGCTCACGGCGAGAAGGTCGGCCTGGTCAAGGTTCGCCTGTTCCGTCCGTTCTCCATCAAGCACTTTGTCGACGTTCTTCCCGAGACCGTCAAGAAGATTGCCGTCATGGACCGCACCAAGGAGCCGGGTTCCATCGGCGAGCCGCTCTACCAGGACGTCGTTTCCGCTCTCTACGAGGCCGGCAAGACGGGCATCAAGGTTGTCGGCGGCCGTTACGGCCTGGGCAGCAAGGACACGCCTCCCGCGTCCGCGTTTGCCGTCTTCGAGGAGCTCAAGAAGGACGAGCCCAAGCGCGAGTTCACCATCGGCATTGTCGATGACGTGACCAACCTGAGCCTGCCCGAGGCCGAGGATGCGCCCAACACCGCAGCCCCCGGCACCATCGAGTGCAAGTTCTGGGGTCTGGGTGGCGACGGTACCGTCGGCGCCAACAAGAACTCGATCAAGATCATCGGCGACCACACCGACAAGTACGTTCAGGCCTACTTCCAGTACGACTCCAAGAAGACCGGCGGCGTCACCGTTTCGCACCTGCGCTTTGGTGATTCTCCGATCCGTTCGCCGTACTACGTGACCAAGGCCGACTTTGTCGCTTGCCACAACCCCAGCTACATCGTTAAGGGCTTCAAGATGGTCCGCGACGTCAAGCCGGGCGGCACCTTCCTGGTCAACTGCCAGTGGAGCGACGAGGAGTTCGCCGAGCACATGCCCGCCGTGGCCAAGCGCTACATCGCGAACAACAACGTCAACGTCTACCTGATCGACGCTATCGACCTGGCCGCCAAGGTCGGCATGGGCAAGCGCACCAACACGGTGCTCCAGTCCGCCTTCTTCGCGCTGGCCAAGGTTCTGCCCGCCGAGGACGCCCTGCAGTACATGAAGGACGCGGCTACCAAGTCCTACATGAAGAAGGGCCAGGCCATCGTCGACGCCAACCATAAGGCCATCGATGCCGGCGCTACCGCCTTCCGTAAGTTCGAGGTTCCGGCCGACTGGGCTACCGCCGAGGACGCCGCTCCCGTCGAGCTCTCCGAGGAGACCAAGTCCGCTATCGCCCAGCAGGTCAAGAACCTGCTCGAGCCCATCGATCGCATGGACGGCGACAGCCTGCCTGTTTCCGCCTTCGTCGATTGCGCCGACGGCCAGTTTGAGCTGGGTGCCTCCGCATACGAGAAGCGCGGCGTCGCCGTGGTCGTTCCCCACTGGGACGAGACCAAGTGCATTCAGTGCAACCAGTGCGCCTACGTGTGCCCGCATGCCACCATCCGTCCGTTCGCGATGACCGAGGACGAGGCTGCCGCCGCGCCCGAGGCTACCCGCACGCTCGACGCCATGGGCCCCAAGGCCAAGGGCATGAAGTTCACCATGGCCGTGTCCCCGCTCGACTGCATGGGCTGCACCAACTGCGTCAAGGTTTGCCCCAAGGGCGCCCTCGAGATGGTTCCCACCGAGCAGGAGATGGACCAGCAGCCCGTTTGGGACTACATGGTCGAGAACGTCTCCGAGAAGAAGGAGCTCATCGCGGCCAACGTCAAGGGCAGCCAGTTTAAGCAGCCCTACCTGGAGTTCTCCGGCTCCTGCGCCGGCTGCGCCGAGACCGCCTATGCACGTCTGGTGACCCAGGTTGCCGGCGACCGCATGTTCATCTCCAACGCCACCGGCTGCTCCTCCATTTGGGGTAACCCCGCTGCCACCGCTCCTTACTGCAAGGACAAGGACGGTCACGGCCCGGCGTGGAACAACTCCCTGTTCGAGGACAATGCCGAGCACGGTCTGGGCATGGCCGTTGGCTATGAGGCCGTTCAGCACAAGCTGATCGCCGCTACCCAGGACATCATCGCTGCCGATGGTCCGTCCGATGAGCTCAAGGCCGCCGGTCAGGCTTGGATCGACTCCGTCAACGACGCCGAGGCCTCCAAGACCGCTGCCGCTGCCTACGTTGCCGAGCTCGAGAAGTGCGGCTGCGACGCTTCCAAGGCAATCCTCGCCGACAAGGCTTACCTCACCAAGAAGTCCTTCTGGATCTTCGGCGGCGACGGCTGGGCCTACGACATCGGCTTCGGTGGCCTGGACCACGTCCTGGCTTCCGGCCACAACGTCAACGTCTTCGTCTTCGACACCGAGGTCTACTCCAACACCGGCGGTCAGGCCTCCAAGGCCTCGAACCTGGGCCAGGTCGCTCAGTTCGCCGCTGCCGGTAAGGTGACCAAGAAGAAGTCTCTGGCCGAGATCGCCATGAGCTACGGCTACGTCTACGTGGCACAGGTTGCCATGGGCGCCAACCCGGCTCAGACCCTCAAGGCCATTCACGAGGCCGAGGCCTACGACGGCCCGTCCCTCATCATCGGCTACAGCCCCTGCGAGATGCACTCCATCAAGAAGGGCGGCATGCAGAACTGCCAGGCCGAGATGAAGAAGGCTGTCGAGTGCGGTTACTGGAACCTCTTCCGCTTCAACCCCGAGGCTGCTGCCGGCAAGAAGTTCTCGCTCGATTCCAAGGAGCCCGCGGGCGGTTATCAGGAGTTCCTGATGAACGAGGCCCGTTACGCTTCGCTGACGCGTTCCTTCCCCGAGCGCGCCGAGGAGCTCTTCAAGGAGAATGAGCAGGCCGCTATGGACCGCTATCAGCACCTGCTGAAGCTCAAGACGGTGTACAACGAGGCCTAGGTCTCCCACCGCAGGATCTGAGGGCTAACCTTCGCGGACGTCCTCGGACATGAAAGAACCCCCGCTGCGCACTACGTGCGGCGGGGGTCCTTTCGTCCTGCGGAGTGTCCGCGAAGGTCAGCCCTCAGATCCTGCTACGACTACGTCCTCGGATTGTGTGGGCTGATGAAGGACGTGGTTGGTGGGGTGCCTTGTCCCGGTCGCTGTTTCGCGGCTTTGCCGCGAAACCACGCGCTGCTTTGGGCATAGAGGGGGATTTGGTTGTCACTGCCTTCTATCCCTTGCTGTTTCGCGCCTTTGGCACGAAAAGCGCGTTACTTTGGGCATAGAGGGGGACCTGGTTGCGGACCCAGATGGCCTAGAGGGATATGGGTGCAAACGAGAAATCGTTGTTGGGGTCGTCCTTTTCCATAAACTCATCGAGGCAGAATGTCATATAGATTGGAACGTACAGGACCTTGCCCTCTTTGCTGAGGTTCTCGTGGCTTAGCACAACGGCCTCGGGGATTTTGTACTCGCTCACGCTCATCAGACGGTCGAGGGCCGCATGGGCTCGAACCTTCTTGCCCGATTTGACCTCGATTGGGACAACGTGCCCGCGGGTGCCTTCGATCACAAAGTCAACTTCGCCGACCTCGCGTGTCTGGTAGTACCATGCATCAGTTCCAAGGGCGACAAGCTCCTGCGCGACCACGTTCTCATAGAGACCGCCGAGGTTGGGGGTTTTCATATCAAGGTAGACAGCGCGTGCCGTGCTGCCGGGATACCGTGATGCGAGCATACCTGTATCAGACTCGTATAGTTTAAAGGCGGTCGCCTTCTCTGTCCTCTTAAGAGGACTCCGGGCCTCCGTCACCTGGGCGACCATCAAACCGACGCCCGCGTTCACCAGCCATAGGAAATCCTGCTCGTATTTTTGAAGGCGAGCTCCCTCACCCAGGGATGAAACAACAAAGCGATGAGACTCCGCCTCAAGCTGAACGGGAATTTGCTCGAAAATCGACCGAACGTTAAACGCTCGAGTCGATGCATATTTAGAGATATCGCTTTTGTACTGATCGACCAGCTGAATTTGAAGCTCACGCGTCCTCACGAGTGAATAACCCGAATCGATATAGTTCTGTACGACCTCCGGCATGCCGCCGCAAACGATATAAACTCTAAAGTTTTTGAGCATCGCCTCATGAATATAGTTTTCGACGGGACGCCTCTCGACAAGGCAGCTGCGGATGTCTGCAAGCACATTCTCACTGATGCTGTTTGCCCAACAAAACTCTTCAAAATCCATTGGCCGCATAACAATGTGCTCGACATACCCCACCGGGAAAGAAGAGATCCCCTTAAACTCAGTCCCAAGCATAGACCCCGAGAAGACATAGCTAAAGCGCCCGTCCTCGACCAACGCCTTCATGAGCGTGACGATCTGCGGATACTCCTGTATTTCATCGACAAAGATAAGCGTATCTCCCTCAACAAGCGGTGCATCCGCAAGAAGGGCCACGCGGTTGATAAAGTCAACGGTGTTCTTAGCGCCAATGAGCACATCTCTTGCCTCGGCATCGAGCAGCAAATTGGCCTCAAAATACGACG
The DNA here is from genome assembly GCF_003462845.1 of Collinsella sp. AF15-51. Lineage (NCBI taxonomy): Bacteria > Bacillati > Actinomycetota > Coriobacteriia > Coriobacteriales > Coriobacteriaceae > Collinsella > Collinsella sp. AF15-51. Next base: position 8,839 of record NZ_QRYG01000025.1, read on the forward strand.
CGTAGTTGTCTTTACCAAACGCGCGAATCGCATAGCTCTTGCCAATCTGACGCGCACCGGTAACAAGCAATGCCTTATGAGAGTTATTTTTCCAGTTCAAAAGCCTATTAGTGACCTTACGGCGTAGCATTAAAACCCCCAAATGACAAAAATTGGCAAATAGATTTGCCCTAATCATACAAAAATTGGCAGATAGATTTGGCTCTAATCATACAAAAATTGGCAGATAGCAAAGCTCGCTTAGGCCTCAAAGCCAGCGAACCAGCACGGCACTTTGCGAAAAGGCTGGCGCCGCCGTTGACGTTCTCGGTTGCCTGGGCGCGCAGGAGCGAAAGGGCGTCAGCGGCGTTCATGCAATACCCGACGGTAAAGTTCCATACTGCGAACTCACGGTCGCTTGCTGCGGGATGAAGCGCGTTCGGCTATCCCTTTTGTTGGATGAAAAGCCCCGTGTTATTGCAGGGGTGCATACTTGTCTTGCAAGTGCATAGAATCTCGTATAGTGCGAGTAAATAATTGCAGTGTCCGTTATGTGTTTAGCAAAGATATAGTTTGCATAATCCAGCCTAATCTCTGCTCTAATTAAATAAAGTCGCACGTAGATGACGTAAACGTGTGTGAGCTGGGCTTCTTTACGCTGAGCGGGTAAAAACGACCGTTCACCGTTAAACTATTTTCAAAATGAATAAAATGAGCGATAAAGAGAATATAAACCTTAATAAACTCGCGTATTGCACGGACGCGGGTTATTAATGGGTTGTAGGCCTTTTACAGAAAGGATTCCAGCAATGTCTAAGCCTCTTGGCAAGCCCGATCGTATTGTCGTCGCCCTCGGCGGCAACGCCCTCGGCAACAACCCCGTCGAGCAGATCCAGGCCGTGAGCAACACCGCCCACGCTCTCCTTGGTCTTATCGAGCAGGGTAACGAGATCATCATCACCCACGGCAACGGCCCGCAGGTCGGCATGATCCAGAACGCCTTCGCCGCTGCCCACGACGCCATCGGCACCCCCGAGATGCCGCTGCCCGAGTGCGGCGCCATGTCCCAGGGCTACATTGGCTATCACCTGCAGCAGGGCATCGGCCGCGAGATGCACAAGCGCTATAAGCGTTGGCACGCCGCCACCGTCGTCACCCAGATCGAGTGCGACCCGGACGATCCCGCGTTCAAGAACCCGACCAAGCCGATCGGCCCCTTCTACACCGAGGAGCAGGCCAAGGAGTTCATGGCCGAGGATCCTTCCAAGGTCTTCGTCGAGGATTCCGGCCGCGGCTGGCGTCGCGTCGTCGCTTCCCCCGATCCCAAGAAGATCGTCGAGGCTGACTCCATCCTCAACCTGCTCGACAACGAGTTCATCGTCATCGCCTGCGGTGGCGGCGGCATCCCCGTCGTCCGCGACTACGAGAACAAGGGCTGCTACAAGGGCGTTCCCGCCGTTATCGACAAGGACCTGGGCGGCGAGCTGCTGGCCGAGGACTGCGACGCCGACGTTCTGTTCCTGCTGACCGCCGTTGAGCATGTCGCCATCAACTTTGGCAAGCCCAACCAGGAGGAGCTCGAGGACATCACCGCCGACGAGGCCGAGCGCCTGGCCGACGAGGGTCAGTTCGGCAAGGGCTCCATGGAGCCCAAGGTCCGCGCCGCCATCAAGTTCGCCCGCTCCCGCAAGGGCCGCACCTGCATCATCGGCGCCCTGGACAAGGCCGCCGAGACCATGGCCGGTCTCTCCGGTACCCGCATCCACGAGTAGTCTCTACTCTGTTGCCTCTCTCGTGGGCGCCAGACAAGACGTCCACAAACTAGCCTCTCTTCATGAGCCCCGCAGTCCGCTCCGGCTGCGGGGCTTTTGCTATCGGTAGTCATTGGGGGCAGACTTAAATGAGTAGCACCAATCAACTGCGGAAAGTGCATCCCACAATGAGCGTCCAAAATGGGGCACAGTTTCCCCGGGGCCCTCAACCGGAAAATACATCCCGGAATTTGCCCGAAAAATAGCCCCCAGTTTCCCAAACAGGCCGCTAACGGAAAGCGCATCCCGCTATCGAACTTCAAAGCGGGGTGCACTTTCCGTGCCAGCAGTTCCGGGCATCCAGAGACTACTCATTTAAGTCTGTCCCCAATGACTAGTAGTAGGCCCACATGGCTTCGACTTCGTTGAGGACCTCTACGACGCCCCAGCGGCGGGCGCTGCGGCTGGCCGAGTTGGGATCGAAGACTTCAATCTGGTCGGCGTCGTCAATACCGTAAAGTACAATGTAGTGGCCCACGTTGGTAAAGGTGCCCGGCCGAACGGCGGCGATGACGGGCGCTCCCGAACGCAGCGCCTGAGTCATCGAGTCGCGATCGTTATGAAGCTCCGTTCCGTTAAGTCCCAACGGCCACGCACCGCTCGTCATAAACGACCATTCGGTTGCACCGGTGGGGGCGTAATTGCCTGCCTCGGAAAGCGCGCACATATCGACGGGAGTCATATCGGTGCGTCCCGTCTTAAAGATATAGACCATGGTGAGGCACGTAGGCCCGCAAGCATTTTGGCGGATGGTACCGCCGGCGTAAGGCAGCTCCGACCATGCAGGGTCGATCTGATAGATATGGGGCATCGTGCCGGCTTGCCATTGCGAGCGCGGGGTCGAAAAGGCGAAAGAATAACCGGGCGCGACGGGGGCCTTGAGCAGCTTGTCCTCGGCGGTGGGCTCGAGACCGGCCGAGCCGTGGGACATACAGGAGCTCATAAGCACAAAGACCAGACAGATGAGGATAGAGCACAGTGCGAGGCAAAGCTGACGAGCCGGCAGGGCGGGGGCATTCACGAACGATGTCGAGCGGTAGGGCTTGCCGTCGCGTCCGCCTTGGGGATGCGAAAAGAAGCGGTTGATATGGATGCCGGGCTGACGTGCGCCGTTGCGGCGCAGTTGCGGAACCTCGGCTTGGCGCTGTCGAGTGCGCGCGCCCAAGCGGCTATCTTGCTGTGCGCTTGTGCCCGTGCTCGGACGGCCGCTCTGCCGTGTTCTGTTTGTCTGCTGCCGAGACGAAGGCCCGGGTTGCTCTTGAGGGCGTTGCGGATTGCTGCTCGTGGCACTTCTGGGCATCGGCGTGGTGCGGCCAGCAAGGCGAACGCTTTGTCGCCGTTGATCACCGTCGTTGTATCCGTATGCCATTCGTACCGCCTTGTCTCATGTATAACCTGTCTCTCCTACAAAAAGGATGTGCAACAAATGGGTCCGAGCGTCAAAAGCTCGGTAAACGGTACGAAAGGCGCAAAACACACGGCCTCAAAAACATTTCTATATGCGTCCAATGAGCGTACGCCCGTCGGACGGGCGACAACAATGAGCGGCAAACCGTGCCGTTCGTCCCAAAAACGGCGCCACTCATATGCGAGTTCTGCCTTCGGTCGAGCCATAAGCGGTAGCGCGACGCCGAGGCCGTATCTTAAAGCCACGAAATAAAAGTGCGCGGCAAAACAGACCGCGCAAGGGGTGACGCCAAAGAGGCGTCAATAAGGAAAGGAGGGGAACAATGGCGGACAAGAACGCAGAAGTTGCAGTCGAAGGTAACGGTGGCATGAAGAAAACGCTTTCGCTCTGGAACTTCTTCACCATCGGTTTCGGTGCCATCATCGGTACCGGCTGGGTTCTGCAGGTCGGCGACTGGATGGTCGTGGGCGGCGGTCCCGTTCCCGCTATGATCGCATTCCTCTTGGGCGCGATCTTCCTCGTGCCCGTCGGAGCTGTTTTCGGTGAGCTCACGGCTGCTATCCCCATTTCGGGCGGCATCGTCGAGTATGTCGATCGTAGCTTTGGCCGTACGATGAGCTACATCACTGGCTGGCTCCTGGCCCTGGGCAACGGCATCCTGTGCCCGTGGGAGGCCATCGCCATCTCGACCCTCGTGTCCGAGATGTTCGGCAGCCTGCCCGGCCTTGAGTGGCTGCGCGCCGTCAAGCTCTACACCATCCTGGGCGCCGACGTTTACCTGTTCCCGACGTTGATCGCGCTCGGCTTTGCAGCCTACGTCATCTTCCTCAACTTCCGCGGTGCCAGCTCGGCCGCCAAGCTCCAGGCCTTCCTGACCAAGGCCCTGCTCTGCGGCATGCTGCTTGCCATGGGCGTCTCGCTGTTCACCGGTTCGCCGGAACACGCCATGCCCGTGTTCTCCCAGGTCACCGGTGCTGGCGGCGGCAAGCCCGCTACCGAGGGCACCAGCCTGTTCGCCGGCATCGTGTCGGTCCTGGTTTTGACCCCGTTCTTCTACGCCGGCTTCGATACCATTCCTCAGCAGGCTGAGGAAGCAGCCGAGGGCCTCAACTGGAACAAGTTCGGCAAGATCATCTCCCTGGCCCTGCTGGCCGCCGGCGGCTTCTACATGGTCTGCATCTACTCGTTCGGCACCATCCTCGACTGGCATGAGTTTGTTAAGAGCCCGGTTCCCGCGCTTGCCTGCCTCAAGGGCATCAACATGCTCCTGTACCTGGCCATGCTCGTCATCGCCACGCTTGGACCCATGGGCCCGATGAACTCCTTCTACGGCGCTACGAGCCGCATCATGCTCGCCATGGGCCGCAAGGGCCAGCTGCCCGAGAAGTTCGCCGAGGTCGATCCCAAGTCCGGCGCTCCCAAGCTCGCCTGCGCCGTTCTGGGCGTCATCACCGTCATCGGTCCGTTCCTGGGCAAGAACATGCTCATCCCTCTGACCAACGTGTCGGCTCTCGCCTTCATCTTCTCCTGCGGCATGGTCGCCCTCGCTTGCCTGCGCATGCGCTTTACCGAGCCCGACCTGCCTCGTCCCTACGAGGTGCCCGGCGGCAAGTTTGGCATCAGTCTCGCTGTTGCTGCCTGCGCCGTCATCATCGGCCTGCTCGTGATTCCGTTCTCTCCCGCCTCCCTCAACATGGTGGAGTGGAGCATCGTGATCGGCTGGTTGGCTATTGGCTTGGCCCTCATGGCTTTCACCAATTCCCGCAAAAAGTAACGCCTAGCCGGGGCGGATCGGGTGCGCGGGACCCTCTCTTCCGCGCACCGAACCCGGCACCACTTGGGTAGTTTTGTGAGGCCTTAACCCAACGCGGCCTCGCCCACTATATGGATCCATAAGGAGGAACCATGTCCACTAAGTATGCAATCGTTGGCGGCAAGCTCATCGACGGTACCGGTGCCGAGCCGGTCGAGAACTCCCTCGTTCTCGTCGACGACAATGGCAAGATCGAGTACGCCGGTGTCATGCAGGACCTTCCCGAGGGCGTTGAGGTTATCGACGCCGCCGGCAAGACCGTCCTTCCCGGTCTGATCGACACCCACCTGCACTTCTCGGGCAACCTGACCGACGATGACACCGACTGGGTCATGCAGCCGCTCCTCGAGAAGCAGGCCGTCGCCGTCAAGCAGGCCTACGACTGCCTCACCCACGGCCTCACCACCGTCTGCGAGATCGGCCGCTTTGGTATCCAGATCCGCGACTGCATCGACAAGGGCGTCTTTAAGGGCCCGCGCGTTCTGGCCACTGGCCTCGGCTTCTGCCGCGTTGCCGGCCACGGTGACTCCCACCACTGCACCCAGGAGCTCAACAAGGACTCCCACCCCTGGGGCGACCAGGTCGACGGTCCTTGGGATCTGCGTAAGGCCGTCCGTCGTCGCCTGCGCGAGAACCCCGATGCCATCAAGATCTGGGCTACCGGTGGCGGCATCTGGCGCTGGGACTCCGGTCGCGACCAGCACTACTGCTCCGAGGAGATCCAGGCCGTGATCGAAGAGGCCAAGATGGTCGGCATCCCCGTGTGGAGCCACTGCTACAACAACCACGCCGCTGCCTACGATTCCGTCCGCTTTGGCTGCGAGCAGCTGATTCACGGTTTCGATATCGATGAGCGCACCATGGACCTCATGGCCGAGCAGGGCACCTTCTTCACCCCGACGATTGCCTTCCTGCCCACCTGGTACGCCACCTATCCGCCCGTCTACGTCCCCGAGCTGCACGACAAGTACGAGGGCACCCTGGTCGAGAAGGAGCTGCAGCGCAACTACGACTGCCTGCGCGAGGCCAAGAAGCGCGGCGTCGTCATGACGATCGGCTCCGACTCCTTCTCCTTCGTCACCCCGTATGGCACCTGCTCCATCGAGGAGATGTACGAGTTCGTCGACAAGATCGGCTTCACCCCGGTCGAGACCATCACCTGCGCCACCCTCAACGGTGCCAAGATGTGCCACATCGAGGACGAGACCGGTTCCATCGAGGCCGGCAAGTGCGCCGACCTGCTGGTCGTCAACGGTGACGTCGCCGCCGACATCCACGTGCTCAACACCGACAACATGGACGTCATCATGAAGGACGGCTGGATTGTCGAGGCCGGCACCTTCGGCGAGGCAAACAAGTACAGCGCCTAAGCTACCGTTCGTCGATGGCTTGATGTAAAACACAGTATTTGATTGCATAATGCAATGGAGAGGGTCGCTTGCGGCCCTCTTTATTGCTATGGGTGCGGTAGACAAAAGGGGATGACGGTGGATTTAAACAGGCTGATTCTGGGCAAGAGCTACAACTCGACCAAGGTCTTTCGTACGGCCCAGCATGTGGTCCAGGCCATCCTGCTCGGTGTTGTCGTTCCGGCGCTTATCCTGTTGCTTATCTGGGATTTAACCGATAATCCCAATCCCGTTCCGGGCGTTGTCGTTATTGCCGGCCTGGTCATGCTGTGCTTCTTTTTCTCGTATGTCTTTGTGGTCCCCGACGACCTCACATCGAGCGCAACCGACCGTACACTCGCCATCGCATCAAAAATATTCGCCTACACGTCGCGTGGCCTTACGCCCGAAGCTGCCCTGGGCGCCTCCAAAATCATTCTGTCCGAAACTATCGCCTCGGCCATCTGCTTCACCGACGGCAAGCAGGTGTTGGCAAGTTGGGGCGAGGATTCGACAAAGTGTCCCGCCGGCACCCCGGTCGTGCTCAAGACCACGCTCAGTGTGATTGAGACGGGCGAGCAGAGCGTGTTTTCGCGTGACACCTCCAATGAGACGGGTGGCTATTTTCCCCGCCTGCGCGCCGGTATTGTCGCACCGCTTACCGTGCGCGGGCATTGCGTGGGTACGCTCGAGCTGTACTATCCCCGCCTGAGCAGCATCGATATGCGCCAGACGGCGTTGGCCTCGGGCTTTGCCGATCTCATTTCCACGCAGCTCGCCAGCTTTGAGCTCGAGCGCCAGGACGAGCTTACGGCCCGCGTGGAGCTGCGCGCCCTGCAGTCGCAGGTCGACCCGCATTTTCTGTTCAATACCATCAGCACCATCGTGTCGCTCGTGCGAACCGAGCCCGACAAGGCGCGATCGCTGCTGATCGACTTTTCCAATTACTATCGTCAGACGCTTTCTGACTCCGATACGCTCACCACGCTCGAGCATGAGGTGGAACAGGGCACTCGTTATATCAATCTTATGCAGGCTCGTTATGGCGACGGCCGTCTGCGCGTTTCGGTCGACATCGACTTTGAGGTGCGCGACAGCATGGTGCCGCCGTTTATCTTGCAGCCGCTGCTCGAAAACTGCATCAAGCATGCGCAGCGCGAGACCGAGCCGCTTTCTATTCGTGTTGGGGCTTTTGAGACCGATGACGGCTTGGAGATCATCGTCGAAGATGACGGCATCGGTATGAGCGAAGAAGTCTGCGCGCATCTGTTTGAGCAACATCGCCGAGAGGAGCCCGAGAGCATTACCGCCGACGGCTCCATCAAGCGAGGCTGCGGCCTGGCGCTCTTCAACGTGCTTCAGCGCATCCATTTCTTTTACGGGGAAGATTCTGGCATGCGCGTGAAGTCCCAGGAGGGCGTGGGAACGCAGGTCATCGTCGAGCTGAACGGCGAGCCGCATGAGCCGGCGCCGATGACGGTGTAGCACGCGGTTGGATTGAGAGAAAAAGAGGGGAAGCGCATATGTCCGAGGGATGGAACATCTTGGTGGTTGATGACGAGCCTCCTATTAGGGCTGAGCTACGTTATCTGCTGGAAAAGGATGCACGTGTGGGCCAGATTGCCGAGGCGGGCAATGTCACCGAGGCCGTGGAGTCGATTCTGTCGAACAAGCCCGACGTGCTGTTTTTGGATATCACGATGCCCGGCCGCTCGGGAATTGAGCTAGCCGAGACCCTGCAAAACCTAAAGACGCCGCCGGTGGTGGTGTTTGTGACGGCGTTTGCAGAGTTCGCGGCCGACGCGTATAACCTCGATGCTGTCGACTATGTCGTCAAGCCGGTCGAGGACGCGCGCCTGTCGAAGGCGCTCGACAAGATCGAGGCAGCCTTGGGTGCCCGTCGTGTTATCCACGCTCCGCGCCAGCCTTTGCGTCTGACGGTGGACCGCGGGGGTAAAAAGGTGTTCATTCCCGCCGCAGACGTCTGCTACTTTGAGGCGCGCGCCGATTTTTGCAACGCCATCTGCGCCGAGGGAACGTACCTGATCAATGAGTCGATCTCTTCGCTCGAGCGTCGCTTGAGCTCCGAGGGCTTTATTCGCGTTCATCGCAGCTATCTGGTCAATTTGGAAGACGTGCACAATGTTGAGATTGGCTCCACGGGGTTGATGGAGCTCAGGCTCGACCGCGTGAGCTCGACGGTACCGGTGTCCCGTCGTCGTGCCGCCGAGGTCAAGTCGCACCTGGGGCTTGCGTAAGAGGCCTGCGTGCCGTCGTTTACCATCGCAGGTTTGGCATGGGCGCGCGGTGGGCATAATGGGTGGCATCGAATGAAATCGAAAGGATCATTATGCCCGCGCTTATCACCCATCATCTGTTTGGCGAGGAAAGCATCGACCGTCTTCCGCAGGGCGTCATCACGTCCGATGAAGAGCGCATTGCCTTTATCTTGGGCAACCAAGGCCCCGACCCGTTTTTCTTTCACATTCTGACGCCGCGTGTTTCCGACTGCACGCTGCTGGCGCAGGTCATGCATCGGTCGCGCATGTCTCGCCAGTTCGCGTGCCTGCGCGACGGCGTGTCGCATCTGCTGCCGCGCGACGCCAGCTTGGGTCGCGCCTTTGCGCTGGGCCTGCTGTCTCATTACGTGCTCGACCGCAACGCCCATCCCTTTGTCTATGAGCAACAGTTTGGCATCGTGGAGTCCGATTCAGAGCTTGAGGATTCGAGCAGTCAGGTCCATGCTGTGATCGAGAGCGACTTGGATGTACTGATGCTGCAGCTTAAACGCGATGGCGCTACGGTCGACGATTACCCGCCGGCGGGCGAGATTGTCACCACCGATCGCATCAATCGCGTGGCCGGCGTGCTGATGAGCTATGTTGCTGGATGCGTGTACGGCATTGACATTCCAGCGGGGGAGTACGGTGCTGCCGTTGCCAATATGCAGCGACTTTACCGCGCGATTGAGCCGGCCGGCTCCGCAAAGACGCGCGCGATCTCGCTGGTTGAGGGCTTGGTGCACGACTACTCGCTGCTCGACGGCCTTGCCCATCGCGTGACGACGGAGCTGCCCGAGCGCACCGGCAACCTGGGCCACCTGACATGGAAGAACCCCTTTACCGATGAGGTCTCGACTGAGAGCTTCCCCGAGGTCTTTGAGCGCGCGCTGGTCGATTACGAGTGCACGGTCGCACGTTTTATCGAGACCGGTGACATGGATGCCGTGACCAGTCACGTCAACTACAGCGGTCGCGTGCTCAATGCCGATGAGGAGTTCGACCGCGAGGAATAGGGCCCGTGCGTGCCCCTTTGCCGAATCCTTACCGGCGGTTCTGGACAATTGGGGTACGATGAACTAACTGCATATCGGGCGAATACGAAGGGTCCCTGTCCATGAAATACACCAAGCTCGAGCGTAACTGGGTCATGTACGATGTGGGAAACTCGGCCCTCGTACTGCTCAATACCTCGGTGGTGCCCATCTACTTTAACGCCATCAATACCGGTGCTTCCTCGGCAGACCTGGTGGTCGCTTGGGGCAACGCGCAGACGATTGCCTCGCTGGTCATTGCCATGCTCATGCCCATTCTGGGCGCGCTTGCCGATTACGCCGGCAACAAGATCAAGTTCTTCTTGGGCTTCTTCCTCACGGGCCTGGTTCTTTGTCTGGCGCAGGCTATCCCAATGTCCGCCATGGCATTTTTGACTGTGTACGTGCTGTGCACCATCGGCCTCAACTCTTCTATGACGTTCTACGACGCCATGCTGCCCGACATTACCACCGACGAGCGCATGGACGCCGTGTCCAGCTCGGGCTATGCCTGGGGCTACATCGGTTCCACCGTGCCGTTCGTCATCTGCCTGGCGCTCATCATGGGTGGCCCCGCTCTTGGCGTCCCTACCATGCTGGCAACGCGTCTGTCGTTTATCATCACTGGTGCCTGGTGGCTCATCTTTACCATGCCGCTCATTCGCACCTATAAGCAAAAGTACGGTCGCGAGCGCGGTCCCGAGGATACTATCGGCCACATCGTGGGCGGTGTGTTCTCCGAGGTCGGACACACCATGCGCGAGATCGCCCACAACAAGACCGTGCTGGTCTACATGATCGCGTTCTTCTTCTATATCGACGGTGTGCACACGGTCATTTCCATGGCCACCAGTTACGGATCGGCCTTGGGCATCGATTCGACGCAGCTGGTCCTGGCGCTGCTCGTCACGCAGTTTGTTGCTTTTCCGTCTGCCATCATTTACGGCAAGCTCGCCGGCCGCGTGGGCACGCTCAACATGATCCTGGTGGCGGTCGCCGCCTACATGGGCATTGTGCTGTTCGCCGCGTTCTTCCTAAAGACCGCCTTTGAATTCTGGGTGCTTGCCATTATGGTCGGCCTGTTCCAGGGCGGCGTGCAGGCGCTCAGCCGTAGCTACTTTGGCCGCATTATCCCTAAAGAAAAATCCAACGAGTACTACGGCTTCTTTGACATCTTTGGTCGTTATGCAAGCGTCATGGGCACTTTTCTAGTGTCGGTCGTCACCTCGCTGACCGGCAACCCGTCGCTGGGCGTCCTTTCCATTGGCGTGCTGCTGCTTGTTGGCTTTATGCTGCTGGTCCGCCTGTCCCGCATGACTCAGGCGGCGGCGTAAGGCAACCGGGCTCAGTACAGCAATTGTGCCTATCTACAGTACTCTTTTGGAAGTAGCCGCATAAATCATTCTGACTTCCGAGCAATGTTTAGCCCAAGTGGGTATGATGGAATCAGCTAGGTCGCGGGGCGTCGCCTGTGTTTGGCGGCGCCCCGTTTTTGTGTTGCAAGGAGGGTAAAGGTATGAACGCCACGGTTGTGATCCCAACATATTGGGCGGGCGATGATACCCAAGCAAACGCTCCCGGCACCTACGATCACTTGACGTCGCTCAATGCCGCCAACCCGGAACTCGGTCGCTGCCTGACTTCACTCGAACAGGTGCGCGACATTCCGCGCATCATTCTCTTGGTGGTCTGTCCGGTTTCTGCCACGGCCGACGTATCCCATCGCGTGCACGAAATCGTTAATGCGCATCCCACGCTTAAGGTCACCGTCGTTACCAATACTCAGGCTTCGCGTGTTGCCGACCGCGTGGCACAGATTGCGCCCAAAGGCTCGGGCGAGTGCGTGAGCCTGCGCGGCTACGGCGCCATCCGCAACATGGGTCTTGCCTGCGCGGCGGTGCTGGGGCACGACGCGGTTGTGTTTTTGGATGACGACGAGACCGTCATCGATGCCGACTTTATGAAGCGTGCGACCTATGCGCTGGGCCAGCAGACGCGTCAGGGCCTGCCGATTTTAGTCAAGAGCGGATACTTTTATGATCGCGACGGGTCGCCGCTGGCTCCCACGGACAAAGCGGGCATTTGCCATCGCTGGTGGACCAAGCGCATCGAGTTCAATCGCTGGATGAAAAAGGCGCTCTCGGGCACCCGCATCTCGCGCTCCAATTACGTGTGCGGCGGCCTGATGGCCCTGCACGCCCGCGCCTTTACGCGCGTGGCCTTCGACCCGTTTATCACCCGCGGCGAGGATCTGGACTACCTGTTTAACATGCGCATGTTCGGCTATGACGTGTGGTTCGATAACGAGTGGACCGTGCGTCACCTGCCGCCCGAGTCCGAGAAGCGCTCGCCGCGCTTTATGCAGGACGTGTACCGTTGGTACTACGAGCGGGCCAAGCTGACGTTCGCTGCGCACCAAAAGGAGCTCATTCCGGTTACGGCCGCATCACTCATGCCCTATCCGGGTCCGTGGATCTCGCGCGAGCTCGACGACCGCGTGTGCAAGACCGCCATGGTTCGCAGCATGTTTACCCGCGAGCACGAGGGGTATCTGCGCATCTGGCGTCATGGTATTGACGAGGCCAAGACCTATGCCCGCCAAAACGCCGCAAGCTACCTGCGTTTTCAGAGTTTCTGGCCCAAGATTATGGACGAACTTTGGCGCGACGCACAACTGATTAGCATCCTGGAGGGGGCTGAATGATCGACCGCCGCGCCCAGCGCGATAATTCAATTTCAATCTTTCGTATCATCGCCGTTGTCTGCGCCGTTTGCGTGTTGGCGTACTTTATCTTTGCCCTGGCGACTGGTATTGAGCCGATTGCCACGGTGATTGCCTGTGCGCTGCTGTGCATCTTCCTGTGCATCTTTATCTTTTTGACGCTCAATCCCGATTCGGTACGCTCCCAGTACACCGAGGAGACGCTCTCGGTTGCCTCGGCCATGCTCGAGGACATTAAGGGCGGCCTGACGCAGGAATCGGCGCTTTTGGTGTGCCGGCGTATCCTGCCCGAGACGCGTGCCATGACCGTTGCCATCACCGATGAGGGCAACGTGTTGGCCTGCGCGGGCGAGTTCGAGGAAAAGCTGCTGCCCGATTCGCCCATCCACACGCTTGCCACGCGCTACGTCATTGAGCACGGCATCGTGCAGTCGTTCAACCGCGTGGTGGACGTGGTGGGTTCGGATGGCTCGCACAACCATGTTCCCGCCGGTATCATCGCGCCCATCAAGGTGGGCGACCGCACCGTCGGCACGCTCAAGTTCTACTACAAGACCCCGCGTGCCGTCGACCGTACCCAGTATGCGCTCGCCTCGGGTTTTGCCGAGATCCTGTCCACGCAGCTCGCCATCCACGAGCTCGAGGTGCAAAAGGAACTCACGGCGCGCGCCGAGGTGCGTGCGCTGCAAGCGCAGATTAACCCGCACTTCCTGTTCAACACGCTGAACACCATTGCATCGTTTACGCGCACCGACCCGCTGCGGGCCCGCGAACTGCTTCGTGAGTTCTCATCGTTCTATCGTGCCACGCTCGACAACTCGGGATCGCTTATTCCGGTCTCGCGCGAGGTCGCACAGACCAAGCGCTACCTTACCTTTGAGAAGGCCCGCTTTGGCGAGGACCGCGTGCTTGCGACGTTCGATGTGTCCGAGGACGTGGAAGATACGCTGGTGCCGGCGTTCGTGATCCAGCCGATTGTCGAGAACGCCGTGCGTCATGGTATGGGCGACGACGACGCCCTGAGGATCGACGTGACCGTTCACCAAGACGGCGAGGATGCAATCTTGATTGCCGTGGCCGATAATGGCGTGGGCATGGATGAGGGTACCGCCGCCAGACTGTTTGACGAGCGCTCTGCCCGTCCCGACGCCAGCTCTCCCCAGGGTGGCGGCGCCGGTGTGGCCATGCACAATATTTCGGAGCGCATCCATCGCTTTTTTGGGCCGCACTCCTATACGCGTGTCGAATCGGCGCCGGGCAAGGGCACCAAAGTGCTTCTTCATCTTGATTTGTCAGAGAGCATCTTTGACATTCAAGAGTAAAATAAAAGGCTACGGGCTCAACGTCATGCGACGGATGCCCGGCGTAGTTAGTTGACGAAAGGTTTTATCCCTATGCTGCGTGCGATGATTGTGGATGATGAAGCGCCGGCTCGCTCGGAGCTTCGCTTCTTGCTCGAGCAAACGGGCAAGATCGGCACGATCACGGAGGCGTCGAGCGTCCGCTCCGCCATCGAGATGCTTATGGAAAGTCGCGTGGATGTCGTGTTTCTCGATATCTCGATGCCCGGTGCCTCGGGCCTGCAACTTGCCGAGGCGCTGCATAAGCTCAAAAATCCGCCGGCGATCGTGTTTGTGACTGCGTATAGCGACCATGCGGTCGAGGCATTCGACGTGGATGCCGTCGATTATCTGATGAAGCCGGTCGAGGAAGCTCGCTTGGATCGCGCGATCGAGAAGGTCATGCAACGCGCCAAGCCGGTTACGGACAGCAAGGTGACCATCGAGCGTATCCCGGTGGAAAAGGGCGGCCGCAAGGTGCTCATTCCCGTGGACGACATTCGCTTTATCATGGCCAAGGACGATTACTCCTGCATCTATACCGTCGATGATCGCTTTTTGTCGACGACCTCGCTGGCGCAGTTTGAGGCCAAGCTCTGCGATTTTGGCTTCTTCCGTGTTCACCGCCGCTATATCGTCAACTTGGCGTGCGTCACGGACGTTGAGACGGTGCCCTCGGGCGCCATCCAGCTGGGCATTACGGGCGTCGACGAACGCGTGCCGGTTTCGCGCCGCCGCGTCGTGCCGCTCAAGAAGGCCCTGAGCCTCTAGCACACTGGCCCCGCAGCCCTGTAGACCCATCGTCTGCGGAGCCGTGGGGCCTTTTTTGTATGTATCTGCCGAATCGTTTTTTTGCGGAAGGGATCCCATGAACAGTGCAAGCGCCAAGCGTATCGACATCATCTCGGACACCCACGGCTATTTATCGCCTGCGCTCCTGGACGAGCTTGAGGGCGCAGACCTGATCATCCACGCCGGCGACCTTACGTCAGAGATGGACTACGAGCACCTATGCACCATCGCCCCCGTGCGGGCCGTACTGGGCAACAACGATTACTACCGCGACTACGGCCCCGATGTAGACCGTCTTGCGCTCTTTACCTACGAAGGCCTCAAATTCGCCGTAGCCCACTACCGCGAAGACCTTCCGGTGGGATCCGTAGACGTAGCCATCAACGGCCACACCCACGTAACCAAAGAAGCCCAAGTGGGCCGCTGCCTAGTCCTCAACCCGGGCAGCGCCAGCTATCCCAGAGGCACCCGAGGCCCCACCATGGCCAGAATGCTAGTAAAAGACGGCAAGATCCTAAGCACCAAGTTTATTGACCTAGACTAACCGCAACAAAAACGGGGGATGCAGATTGCATCTCCCGTTTTTTATGAGCCAAAGGCCGAGCTTCAACAAAAACCTTAGACAACCCCGCCGCGGAGAACGGGGTCGCCGAGCCGCGAAGCGGCGAGCAACAACAACGGCTCGAACAATGTGACGGCAGGGAGGGTCTCCGGGGCCGGCGGGCGCGGGTTAAGTTTGTCGCGAGTTCCGCACGCAAAGGAAAGCACTTAATGTGCTTTCCGTC
>NZ_QRYG01000026.1:0-2823 GCF_003462845.1 Collinsella sp. AF15-51
GCGGGGACGCAGGATCATCCCCATGCCCTGCGGCCCCGCGCGGGCGCCCCGCGGTGCGGGATGCCGGGATGCGGCCTACTGCCCCTGCGCGCGGTAGCGCGCCTCGGTGGCCTCCTTGGCCGGGCGCCACCAGGACTCGTTCTCCACGTACCAGTCGATGGTGGCCTTGAGCCCCCCGGCGAAGTCGGTGTGGGCCGGCCTCCAGCCCAGCTCGCGCTGGAGCTTCGTGCTGTCGATGGCGTAGCGGCGGTCGTGGCCGGGGCGGTCGGCGACCCAGTCGAAGTCCTCGGGGTCGCGGCCCATCGCCTCGAGGATCATGCGCAGGACCGTGATGTTGTTCCTCTCGCCGTCGGCGCCGATGAGGTAGGTCTCCCCCATGCGGCCCTTCGTGAGGATGTCCCAGACGGCCGAGGAGTGGTCCTCGGTGTGGATCCAGTCGCGGACGTTCTCGCCGCGGCCGTAGAGCTTGGGGCGCACGCCGTCGATGATGTTCGTGATCTGGCGCGGGATGAACTTCTCCACGTGCTGGTAGGGTCCGTAGTTGTTGGAGCAGTTGGAGATGGTCGTGCGCAGGCCGTAGGTGCGGGTCCAGGCGCGGACCAGCATGTCGGAGGACGCCTTGGTGCTCGAGTACGGGCTGCTCGGGTGATACGGCGTCTCCTCGGTGAACTTCGCCGGGTCGTCGAGCGCAAGGTCGCCGTAGACCTCGTCGGTGGAGACGTGGTGGTAGCGGACGCCGTATTTGCGGACGGCCTCCAGCAGGCGGAAGGTTCCCTCGACGTTGGTGCGCAGGAACGGCTCCGGGTCGGCGATGGAGTTGTCGTTGTGGGACTCCGCAGCATAGTGGACGATCGCGTCGTGGCCGGGGACGATCCTATCGAGCAGCTCCGCGTCGCAGATGTCGCCCACGACAAGCTCCACGCGGTCGGAGGGCAGCCCCGCGATGTTCTCGGGGTTGCCGGCGTAGGTCAGCTTGTCCAGGACGGTGACGTGGACGCCCGGGTGGTTGTCGACCACGTAGTGCACGAAGTTGCTGCCGATGAAGCCGCAGCCGCCCGTGACGATGATGTTCTTAGGTTCAAAAATCTCAGACATGAATCTCCTTTTTTTCGCCTACTAGAGATGTAAGTACTTAAACATTTGAACATATGAGCCTTCAGCAGAATCAGAATCTTCTCCTGCAGGTTTGTTTCTTATGCCAAACTCTCTGTATCCCATGCGACTATAGAACTCAATAAGACCAGGCTCATTGACAGAGTCCAGAAACACAAACCTTCCGCCAACAAGACGCTGTATGTCAGAAATAGACTTTTCAACGAAAGCCATGAGTTCTTCACCGGTTACGCGACCTATACCTGAATCGCTTTTCCCAAATTGCGCCAACAGAACACAAGGCAAATCAAAACAACCAGTTTCTGGTCTAAGTTCACCAAAAGAAGCCAACTTCTTGTGAGCTGTTTTTGAAACGACATTCTCAGGAATGGAGGCAATCTTTAGAGCAAGGGCATAAAAGCCAACTAAAGCGGCCGCATCTGTATCAAATACAAGATAAGAGGCACAGAAACCCCTCAGGTTAAAATCAAACGTGTTATAACGAACAAAATCCTCTATATCCTTGTTACGTTCACAGCGAAAAGAGGAGAGAACGTCCGAAACCTCGTCCTCTCCTCGCGCATTAAGTAATTGGAGTAAAGAATACGATACAAGCGCCATTTCTAGAAGCCCATCGATTTAAACAAAGAATCGATGGCCTTCTTCATGTCTGGCGTCAAAGACGGATCCGAAGGCGATGGCTTGAACTTCAAATCCTTGGTTACGCCTTCATCATATGCGTCGCACAACGCCTTTACGCCCTGAGGAGAGAGCATCCTAATCGGTGTTTTTAAACTTGAAGTAGCCATATGCCCTCCTTCCCTTAAAAATATCTACTTAGATTATAACCGAAAATACGAACACATATTCGAATTGCCCGATTATCATGAAATTCTAACGCAGCTTCTTACTTCGCTTGCTGCTCAAGGCGCTTTACAAGCTGTTCCTCAGAATGGACAAACTCAAATGGTTCATACTCGCCATATGCGGAAGGACGACTGATGTTAATGAGCTGAAGGTCAGAGATGCCGAAACGATCCTCTATCCTTCGCATCATCTCGACAAGCTCCTGGCCCGGCTTAACGGCCATTACCAACGAACCTTGCTCAGAAAACCACTTAGCAACCAGATAACGCATCAGCCAACTCGCCTCCCCAGTACGAAAGGGATGAGAGAAGGTCGACTGAAAGGCCATCACGCTCAAGAATGTCGTTCATCTCTCATCCCCTTCCACCAGGCAATTAGTACTCGCGCGGGCTGTTGACGATCTCGCCGGCGGCGACCTTCTTCAGGTGCTGGCCGTAGACCGACTTGCCGTAGGCCTTCGCGGCCTCCTCCAGCTCGGCGGTCGTGATCCAGCCGTTCTCCCAGGCGATCTCCTCGGGCACGGACACGGGCAGGTCCTGGGAGTGCTCCACGGCGCGGACGAACTCCGCGGCCTCGTGCAGGCTCTCCATGGTGCCGGTGTCCAGCCACGCGTAGCCGCGGCCGAGGGTGACGACGGACAGCGTCCCCTCCTCCAGGTACATCTGGTTGAGCGTGGTGATCTCGAGCTCGCCGCGGGCCGAGGGCCTGACCTCATGAGCCTTGGCGGCCACGTCGCCCGGGTAGAAGTACAGGCCGGTGACGGCGTAGGAGCTCTTGGGCTCGGCGGGCTTCTCCTCGATGGAGACGGCCCTCCCCTCGCCGTCGAACTCCACGACGCCGAAGCGCTCGGGGTCGTCCACGTGG
>NZ_QRYG01000026.1:2833-23852 GCF_003462845.1 Collinsella sp. AF15-51
AGGGTGACGACGGACAGCGTCCCCTCCTCCAGGTACATCTGGTTGAGCGTGGTGATCTCGAGCTCGCCGCGGGCCGAGGGCCTGACCTCATGAGCCTTGGCGGCCACGTCGCCCGGGTAGAAGTACAGGCCGGTGACGGCGTAGGAGCTCTTGGGCTCGGCGGGCTTCTCCTCGATGGAGACGGCCCTCCCCTCGCCGTCGAACTCCACGACGCCGAAGCGCTCGGGGTCGTCCACGTGGTAGCCGAAGACCGTGGCCCTGCCCGACTCGGCGTTCTGGACGGCGCGCGTCAGGTGGCGGCTGAGGCCGTTGCCGTAGAAGATGTTGTCGCCGAGCACCAGCGCGCACGGCTCGCCGGCGATGAAGTCCTCGCCGATGGTGAAGGCCTGCGCCAGGCCGTCCGGGCTCGGCTGCTCGGCGTAGGACAGGTTCACGCCGTAGCGCGAGCCGTCCCCGAGCAGGCGCTCGAAGTTGGGCAGGTCGGTCGGCGTGGAGATGACCAGGATGTCCCGGATGCCCGCCAGCATGAGGGTGGACAGCGGGTAGTAGATCATGGGCTTGTCGTAGACCGGCAGCAGCTGCTTGGAGGTCACGAGCGTGAGCGGGTACAGGCGCGTGCCGGACCCGCCGGCGAGGATGATGCCTTTCATATAATCCGTCCTCTGCAATCTAAAATAGTTAGAAATCGAGCAGTTAGTAAGAGTTTGATATTCTTTAAGTTAAACCTTCTCAATATTAACGAAAGAAGCAATTGATGAACAACCGCAAGGACACAACCCGTAGAGACGACATAACGAACGTGAGGGCCCTTGCAATATTCCTTGTAGTCCTAGGCCACAGCATTATTCTGTATTCAAGTGCGTGGGGATATTATCCAACTGAACAAAAATCAATTCTGTTGGATAATCTCAAATTCTTAATAAACGGAATCCAGATGCCCTTGTTCTTTTCGTTATCTGGCTTTTGTTTTTTATGGAGCTGGAATCGATCAAGCGATATTATAAATCAGCTCATTAAAAAAGCTCAACGCTTAATTATCCCCTATATCATGATTGGAATATGTTGGCTCTTCCCCATCAGGATGCTCGTTAAGTATCCCTACTACAATGGCCTATCTATACCGCACATCATCTTTAAATCAATTCTGTTGGGCGAAGACAACGGTCACCTTTGGTTTCTCCCGACCCTTTTTTTCATTACAGCAGCCACGTCGTGCATCTTTCAAATACTCGATAAGAGCCCTCTAGCATGTTTTAAGGTTCCGATAGTTTTCGGCGCTTCAATTTATCTTTACCATTTTGGAATACCGTCATCGAACAGATATATCAATTTGGCAGAAGCAAATGCGATATGGTTTGCGCTTGGCCTAACAATCCACTACTTGGAAGCAAACAAATGGTTCGAGAGTTGTAAAAAGCGTAAAAGCCTATCAATAGTCCTAATACTAGTATTCCTTGTAAACTTACTAAAACAAGTGGTGCCCCCCATTGCTTCCACCGCCCTTACTTGCATGGCGGTTGCATCAATTTATTGCGTCATCCCCCAAAAGGCAAACCTACTAACCGAAAAGATTAGCAAAAACAGTATGGGAATATATCTTTTTCATTCTCCACTGGTTTACATTTCTTTTACCTACTGGCCCAACATAGCCCCAATGGCGATGGCAGCAATTAACCTGATTGGATTTGGATCAGTCGCCTATATGTTGACGAATCTAATTCGAGCCACAAGTATGGGTTGGATAATCGGGGAAACGCCAAAGGCATCACACGATAAGAAACAGGGAAAGCAATAGCCAAGGAATACAGCTAATTAAACTGTTTCTTCCATTTATCGATGCTCGTCCAGGGAAGATTAATCTCAGTTTTAACGGGATGGTTTACCCAATCAGCTAATTTATGGAGATAGCCGTCCTCGCGTTCAAGAACGGGAAGTCCCGTATCTTCACCGATCTGGCGGGCTCGATTATCAATTGCAATAATTAGAGAGCGATGTCCTCCATTTAAGCAGCGGATGCCCGCATGGAGACGCGTCCCCACATAATCAAACTCCTCGGTTTCAATTACACGATTAAGGTCTTCGATATTGGGGCCAATAACATTAAATTGCGTCAGATCGACTATTTGATCAAGACACCAATCAACATCATGGCTTCCTTGAATCCAGATCGTTACCTTTTCGTATTCCAAGGACAGCAATTCCAACATCTTACGGTCACGTTCCGCATCGAAACAATAATCGGTAATTGGCGTAACAACGTTTTTAGAACGCTTAGAGGAAATCTCGAGTTGCTTAGATGGGGTTAACGACCACATGGTCGGACATGCGGTATTAAGAACATTCTCTATGCCAATAGAGTTAAGCCTCTTCTTAGTCATTTCATCTCGAACACTATGAAGATATTCATCGGATAGCAAGGTTTTATAGAACTTCTTTGTATAGGCGTCGATAGCATCGTCCACCCCAATATCAGACATGCCCACGCCGAACAAAACAACATTTCTATTATTGCCCAACCGCTTGGCAAGCGCCCATTGCTGCTGATCAGCCATATGCGTATACAGAATATTGGTGCCACACAACAGCTTTACGTATTCAGGATACATTTCAAGCTCTTTGGAATAATAGTGCGTTGCCACATGGGGCAACGCACCGCCAAAGATTTGATCCGCGATACAGCCACAGGCATCCATAATCACATGGTCACCAGAGTTCTCGCTTCCCATAGCCGTATCCAAAAGGAGATAGCGTTCTTGCGTAACACCATCGGATTTTTCATCGTGCCTGTGCGATGTCGCAGAGGCTTTAAGTAGCTGGGTCCATTGGTTAAAGCGCGCCATTAGCTTCTCCGAAATAAACGTTTGAGTAGAGCAACGTGACCGCCTTCGACACCCGTCGAAGCAGAAGGCTGACACGGTTCACAATAATCATCAGATAGGTTAAAAACGGCAGACACGCTGCATGCGCCACTTTCAACCGAACGAACAACGGGATGAGCGTTGCGAGAAGGCGAAAGACAGACAAGTTGGCTTAGCTCGGCGACACAAAGCGGATTCTTGCCGTCTTCCGCAAAAGAGTATATATGAATGCGAAGATAGGCCTCTTCATCATCATTTAAAAACAGCGGAACATGACCCGCAAAATGACCGTCCCTAGACTCAAGACTAATCCAGCGAATATCAGACTGATCGTCGGCACGCCAAACAGCCGCGCGAACATCCACGGGCATCAAAGCCGACTTAAAACGCACAGTCAAATCAACAGAAGAAGCTTGGATGAGCGTTTGAGACATGGCAGACGATCGCAATCGAGCATCAGCAAGATGATCGCTGAGCAAGAAGACCTTACTTTGTTCTTCAGTTTTTAGCGCATCCCCGAAGGCGGACTTCCCGCTAGCCAAGGATGACTCTTCATTCAGATAGCGCGTAAAGGCCTCGAAGAACATTTCATTTTCACGCTCAATCGACGTGCAGCTAAATCGATTAGGCGAATCGTATTTTGAGCCTGAAAGAGCCTCAAGAATAGAAGAAGCAATGCCACAAGCAGAGGGCTCGGCGAGGTGGATGGTGCCCTCCGGAAAGTCGAGTAGGTTATTCTCACGGTATATTTCAATTACCGAGAGCTTCGATGCAAGCATTTCGAAAGGCAGGCGAGAGGGATTAGTCACGCTCAACGATACGCCGGCAACACACTTGGCATAAAGCGAGGCGCATTCATCAGCGGTCAAGATACCGAGGCTGTGTACACGTGGATGACGAATGGGAGGCATTGCGTCTTCGCCGTATAAATATACGACAACTGAATCGTCGAGCTTGAGAAGCAATTTAATTGCATCAAGCAACATGCCAGACAAACGTCGATCCTTATTGGATTGATAAATAGCACAGACGGCATACTCTCTGCTTAGATTTTGTTCCTGCGAAGTATATATATATCGCTAACGCCAAAATCACAATATGGGACTTCATGCGAATAATAGGGTTCAACTTTTTTAGAAAGCCATCTGCCTATCGTTATGGGGTTTAGTTCATAACGATAACTTGCTTCGGCATTTAGATACATCTCCCCCATCGGATAGAACCAAGGTTCAAAATCCTGAATGAAGTAGAACTTATGGGCGCACTTCTGCATAGATGCAAAGTGCGCCGTATTCCAAGCGGTGGCGATTACTGCAAAAAAATCCTCGGGCACACTCGGAGCCACAAGAACCTCTTTAGGCGAATAACCAAACCAATCCTTTATTTCGGTCTGAACTCTATGAGCACTTTTGTATGCTTCACAGCCCGGCATAATGTAAAAGTAGTTCTCATATCCGCGAGAATCTAGAAAGGAAGCCTTGCTGCAGATGGTTCGAAAGCCGCCAGAACCCTTTGCCGGCGGAGATATTATCCAGGCAATTTGTTTCATTTAAAGCACTCAAATCGCTTCGTAGTCAAAAGGATCGAACTTATATAACGCTGCGCGCTTGGGATCTCGAGAAAAGTTAACGGAGAACCATGGATCTCCCTCAGAGAAACGCTCTGACCAGTTATGCAACAATCGTGCCTTATCCTCAAAATGCTTATGAGAGCGAGATTTACTATCAAGGGATTTGTCAACACATGCCATATGGTAGAGACATGCCTCTGGTGTATAGATCACTTTTAACCCAGCTTGAGAAGACTTGAAGCAAATATCAACATCCGAATAGTCAAGAAGATACGACTCATCAAAACCACCCAGACGATTAAAATGTTCGCGTGAAATAGCTAAACAGACACCACTCACCGCCGATACATCCCTTACGGTCAATGGCATATAGATATAGCCAGGAGAAGAGCGATGAATGCCTTGCGACAGGTTAACGATTGATTCTCCAACATAAGACAGGCCTGCCTGCTGCACAATGCCGTCAAGATCGCACGTCATTGTTCCAACGACGCCAACATCCTCTCGTTGGGAAAAACCAACGAGAGTCTTTAGCCACGAGGAGTCTAGTGCCTGAATATCGTCATGAACAAAAACGAGTTGCTCACCATGCGCGGCGAGAGCACCGGCATTTCTCCATGCAGATATATTAAACGGGCCATCAAGCGCGTGAACGATATGGCAACAACGAAGTCCAGAGATCGATTGCTGAACAGCAGCTTCCGCAACCCGCGAGCACACGAAAACAACTTCAAGATCATCAAAATCGGTGTCATTGATTGAAGATACAAGAGCCGAAAGAACCGAAGAATTGCCGCGGGTGGTAACGATTAATGAACAGGACTCAGATGAAGAAACATCATAAATAGGGCTATATCTAAAAGCACGATTATGAGAGTTGACCACAGTCGCCTTAATACCGCATCTATCAAGGTGTTCCTGAACCGCTTTTATTCCAGCAAGGGTTGCATAGGGCTTACTATCGGAATTACCCGCAGTCGAATTCTCGCTTATTCTCCAGTGATACAAGATTTTAGGAACGTGATGGATCGTCCCACCAAGTTCGGCAATCTTCAGCACCATGGCATGGTCTTGGGCGCCATCCAACTCGCTGCTGGAAAGGTCAATCCTGTCTAAACATGCCCTTTTAACAGTAAGAAGGTGGCATATATAATTGTTGTCACGAGCCATATCAAGACTAAAATCCGGCTTAAAAGTAGGATGAGCCAAGGACCCGTCAGGCAATAGCTTATCTTCATCACAATAAAGAAGATTGATTTCAGCATTTTGATTTAAAGCACAGGCGTACTCAAACAAGATATCCGGTTCGAGAACATCATCATGATCGAAAAAGCAGAGGTAGTCTCCCTTGGCCATCTTGATTCCGACATTGGTGTTCTCAGTGATACCTAGATTGCCCTCAAGATTAGTCACTTTAATTCTAGAGTCTGCAGTCACATACTCGGAGACCAAGTCGCTAAGGCCCTCGTAATCTGGCGTAGAGTTAACCAGGATGAGTTCCCAATTCGAATACGTCTGAGCAATGACAGAATCAGCCATATCCCTGAAGAAATTCAAGGGAGTCTTATATAGCGGAACGATGATTGAAAACAAGGGCTGGTATGCAAGTTTTATTTGTGCTTGTGCCCGCGAATCGGATCCAGTCAATCTGCGCCCAGAAAACCAGGACAAATAACGGGGTTGATCGAATGCGCACGCATGATTCCGATCAGCCTCATCCAAAAGCTCCTTAAGCATATCTTTCTTTAGATTGATAAACGTATCTAGATGACCAGAAGCCCTGTGCATGCAAATGCACAGGCTATCCCCGACCTCAGGAATATGAAGAGAGAAATTTATTAAACCAGGATTCGCATCGGCTATTAAGTTATTAGATAACAAAGATTCCCCAACAACGCAGGCTTCTTCATTAAAAGCGACAATACGATCACCCTCAAGGCAATCAGTGCCCGAAAGAACACCTCTAACGATTACGCCATCAACGCAGGGAATAAAGCCCTCAATTTGGATAGAAGCGAGCGCATGCACACCAGAACGGTCAATATTGCGAAATTGTCCACAATGCTCCGCGTGCAGCAAGCCGTTAACTTTCGACTCAATCGAAAACTTGCCAGGATTGATACGGCGCTGGTAAATTAAATTATCTCCGCTAAAGAAAGACAGCGATTGGTCGACACCAAAATCGGCAAGAATAACAACAAATTCAGTCTCTGAAAAAGGGATGATTCTTGCGGGCAGAATTTGCCCATTAGGTGATTGCGACTCAACAGCATCAGGAAAAACGGATGCGGCTTCATACAGTAGATATAGCTTGCCGTCGCCACGGCAATTTAGCTTATTGTTAAATTCGGTATTAAAAACTATGCCCATATCAGCAACACTTTCCAACAACTAAAACAAACTCGCAAATCGTAGCCAAAGTAAACGGGAATACGAGGCATATCAATATGAATCGTTTGCTGTCCCCAAAGACCAAGCGACTTTGGTTAAGGATAAACGATAGGCACGGAACCAGAAGTGGCAAAAGGTAACGACTCTGGCAACCATTAACTGTTCCCAATCCAACGGGAGTAAAAGACACATAAAGTGCAGTTGCCACCAAAATCACCGTAAACAAAAACACAAATGAGGCCCAAAGAAATTGTGCGAGACCAATATGATTAACGCTAATCGAATCGGCCGAAAAAAGCCCAAACAACAATAGGCAAACAGCTGGAAGCACCTGAACCAACCCACGGATTGCATTTACAGAAATCTGAGCAGCAAGCGATCCAAGGTATGCAAAGTTCAATGCATATCCAGAAGAGGTTATCGGATTTAAATAATAAGTTGAAAAAAAATTGGCGAGTATTTCCGCGTAGCGCAATGGATCGGCGAGAATGAAAGCGATTTGCTGACCAGAGTTAACATCGGAGCCGCCTCGCATATCGCCAACGTTAGATCCGCTGGCCGTTGAAAACAAGAACGGAAGCGCAAATGAGGCAAAAGCAATCAAGCCCAAAACAAACACGGCGGCATAGTAATGAACT
The DNA here is from genome assembly GCF_003462845.1 of Collinsella sp. AF15-51. Lineage (NCBI taxonomy): Bacteria > Bacillati > Actinomycetota > Coriobacteriia > Coriobacteriales > Coriobacteriaceae > Collinsella > Collinsella sp. AF15-51. Next base: position 10,291 of record NZ_QRYG01000026.1, read on the forward strand.
CGTTGCTTCGAGCCCGCAAAACGATTACGCGGAACCATAAAGAAAAGACCAATTATCGGAAAATACACAGCTTTGACTGCGAGTCCTAAAAAGGTAAATAAAAATGCGAGTGCTATATTGCGAACTGTAAATTCATTTAAATCACCCCATGCATACCTCAAAAAATAAGCAAAACCGAGAATGATAAACGAAATGAGCCATGCATCATATGAGAAACATGACGCAAGAAAGATCGAAGTTGGCAGCATTCCCACAAAAGCAAATAGTCCCTTTTTTGAGGGCGTAACCTTGATTGCAATGGCAATTGCAAGACAGTAACTAAATAAATTACAAATCCGAGCGAATTGAATCATAGAAGAAAAATCGAAATGCAGAAGGCGAGCGAGCCAAAGGCCAATTGCCGATGGAATATATCCAATGCTGCTAAGCGTATAAACGAATTCTTCATGCTTGTTAACTTGCACATGACCAGAAGCGATATCAGATCTATAGGAGACATTCAACTGCCTAGCATGCTCAAGAATTTCCGCTCGATCAAAATGGGAAAGAGAAGGCTCTTCATAGCCCTGTGCACGACGGACCACTTCGTCAGTAAAGTTGATATCCGTATCAGTTTTTTGAGTTTCAAATAAATAAGATGTCGAAAGGGCATTGGAATAGTGAATTTGATCATCCCATGAAATACCCGTCGTTATCGGAGTGCTCACCACAAGGAAAACACCAATTGAGAATGCAGCGATAAAGAAAGCAACGGGAAGGACAGAGCTTCTCTTTCGAATGCCCGAGCAAGCCGTGAAAACCGAAGTTATGATTACCAGCAGGAAATAAACAACAGCATTAATGAACCCGTTCACGAATGCAATCGTTGAGCAGCCAAAAACAATAAAGAATGCGATAATCAGCAGGGAAACGTAGTCGGTAGCCTTGACCCTCGCCGAAACAGAATGGAACAACGCTTTCAGAGAAAAGCCGCTTTGGAATAAATAGAGTATTGCGCAATAGAAAATCAGAAAAAAGAATATGAGCCGCTTTTTATTCCAGTCAGCAATATTCGAGAAATGAGAAGCCGGCGAGCCAAGAACGGTGCAGCCCTCCCAGATGACCGCCACAGCAAATGCCGCAAGCAACAGGACTAATAATTGAGCGCAGCGACCAGAACAGTTGCCACGCTTTTTTTCATCATCTGAGGAAAGGAAGATACAATATGATTGCCAAATGGCAACATCTACAACGACGCAATAGAGCGCTAAAACGAACAGCTGTGAGACAGAGTGGTTCACATAAAAGTGCTTCATGCACAGAAGCTCGACAATAAAGAGAAGAGCAACGAAGACGGCTTTCATTATTTGCTTTTGGTTTACGCATCGAGACAACACGGGGCTAATTCACCTTTATCCAAATCAAGCTGCAAGGGCCCTCGAAGAATCGTTCCCAGTCATCCGGATGACAAGTATGGGCACCAAGCACTGTTCACAACTGTTAAAAGAAATATAAGTAGAGACATTCCCATCCAGATGATTTATACGCCAAAGCGAAACGCATAGCCTACTTTTCCTTCTCCCTACTTAACGCAACAGCCTGAACAAGCGAGTTCAAACGCTCTTCCTGTCGAGAGAGGCGAAGAGAATTGCAGAAATCACGGACCACAAGAACGGCAATAACGTAAAGGAACACGAAGTTAGAAGCCGACATGAAACCAAATAGACTTGAAAGCCACATTGCAACTTGTGGAAAAACGCCCAAAATTACAAAACTGACGCTGAATAGCAGCCAAAACAGAGAATCCAAAACTTGCATTTGGGATTTTTTTAATTTGCGCAATACGAACACGAATACCAAAACAGCGCAAACGAGAAGCAAAATACGAAGAGAGACCGGCAAATGGATCACCTAAACCACTGAACGACAAGGAGCGTAACGAAAACACGAACCATATACTGCATAGACCTAACAGGGTTAAGATAGCTCACGCCGCCTTGACGCTCGCGCATCTTAACCTGTACCTCTGAAATAGAATACCCTTGCTTCAAAAAGAGAGCGAGAGATTCTGGTTCCGGATTTAAGGTATTGTCGTAATAGTATTTCGTAAGAATATCCCGCCCAAATAGCCTAAATCCAGAAGTGGGGTCACTGATCCTCTTGCCTGTCAGAATCTTTATTAGCACCGTAATCATACGCGAGCCGATCATGCGAAGCGTCTTGTCTTTGCGCACGCTTACAAACCTAGAGCCAATGACAATATCTGATCCATCAGATTGAGCCCTATCAACAAGAACCTTTATATATTCCGGACAATGCTGGCCGTCAGCATCAAACTGAACCATATAGTCATATCCATGATCAACCGCATAACGCGCAGCCGTCTGAAACCCAACGGTCAAACCACAGTTAATGGGCATATCAATGATGTCACAACCAAGATCCTTGCAGATGGCCAACGTTCGATCTCGAGACCCATCATTGATAACAACAAAATCAAACTCAGGTGCAATTTTCCTGAGCTCGCATATCGTCTTTTCTATGCATTCCTCCTCATTATAAGCAGGAATAGCGATAAGAGTTTTGGGTGTCATATACACATAAACCGATCTCTAGTTTTTCTCATTATTATAGCGAGAGATATACAAATGGTTAAATAGACACAACGAATGGTGCACCCTTGATTATCAACTTAATCAGAACACTTCCCACATTCATCCGTACATGGACGGATGAATGTGGGAACCCGTTACCCTGAGAGCCGAACCGGTTGGCCCCGGGGACTCGAAGGACGGCATGTCCGGAAAGAAGAAAAAGGGTTCCGAGAAGGCGACCCCGAGTGTCTACGGCAGGCTCACCAGGCACGAAAGGGACACGGTCCAGAAGATGCTGGAGCTGGACGCCCGCGCGCCTCCAGGGCGATGCTCGGCGGCGATGCGGAGGCGCTGCTAGACGCCTACAGCCTGGAGGACGTGCCCATCGGAAGACTCGACCTGACGCCGAGCCTCATTGAGAGGGCACGCGCAGAGAGGCGCGACGCCCCGCTGGCCTAGCCCAAAGGCAAAACGGAATAGGCGGACCGACCGTCCGGCTGAGTCTGGAAAGAGGTGCCAGACTGAGGGCGGAGAATGGCCCGCGGACCTATCGAACACATATCCACCGTTCCTTCAACTGGGGAAACGGCGCCCCCGGGGTCCATGGGGGCCGCGGGGGCGTTCGGCTAGCCGCGGGTACGGACTATCTGCGCAGTGTGTTCGGCTGAGATCGGAAATCAACCACGAATGGTGCACACGGCATCGAGAACCCCGCAACAAACCTCGCCCTAGATTTCAAAGCTAGCAATCTTCCGAGTGTCGAACGGCATGGTTACGCCATGCCTCTCTAAGCGTAGGTGCACAACTACGAGGTTTTCTCAAAAGTTTTAATTGTAACCACACGCGCCATATTAATGACATTCATTAAATACGACTTAGAGCAAAATGGGATTTGAAGCAATTGGGAAATACCTTTTGCTCGATTACCAGAATGAATATTTCTCAACCCATTATTAAATAATGCATTTGCCTTTAGATAGTTCTCAGCTCGTCGCCGATCGAACCGCTCGGCGACGATTGTATCAATCTTATCGACATCCAGTGATCGACCCTCTTTGAAAGCTGAACGTAAACACTGAGAAACAACGAACTGTTTATACAAATTGCTACGCGAAATGCTATTAACAGTCATTCTGTATCGAATGAGCGGCTCTGGAACATTTCCAATAGTGAACCCTTCCAGCTCGGCACGCAACAGTAAGTCATAATCTTCTGCTAGCGGAACAGACCGATACCCCATTTCAAATACAGACCTTCTTCCAAACCAACTCGGATGAGGCACGCAATTTCTAATCATAAGAGAACGCCTAACGCCTTCACTCGAACTTGGAATTGAATCAACGAGATATAATTGACTACCGTCTTCGTCAATGGCGTTCAAATAAGAACCCACTAGGTCAAGCTCATGTTCTTCAAGATACGACAACTGCCGTTCAATGCGCTGCGCCTCAGAAATGTCATCTGAGTCCATTCGGCAGATATACTGACCGCGTGAGACCTTGAACGCCCTTTCCAAAGATGCAGCAAGACCAAGATTGCGTTCATTTCTCACGAGGCAAATCCTGCTGTCATGAGAGCTATAGTTTTGAGCAATATCGTAAAGTGTGTTGTCATCCGGATTATCAAAAACAACAACCACCTCGATTCGATGATAGGTCTGCTTTAAAATAGACGCTAGTGCCTCAGTAAAATCTTTGGCGCTCTCCCTATAACAAGGCATGAGCACTGAAACCAACTGTGAATCTGTCAACTAAAACCTCCAACACCGCTGCGGGAGCAAACGCTAATGAAAACTACCGATAGTTTAATAGTCCTTCATGTGGCATATATTACAAGTGATTTCGCTTCTGGCGTGTCTACAGTGGTGCCTCAATACCTAAATGAGCAGTCAGAAATAAAGGACATGAATATAGCTCTATTAAATCTTACAAACTACAGACCTAAAGAAGCGAAATATCCCGTCTTCTATCAGTCATGCATAGAAAAACTTCCTGAACCGTTTTGCAATCCGTCACTCGTAATATTTCATGAGATATATAGGCCGGATCACATTAAACTAAGCCATTGGCTCAGAAGACGTGCGATCCCATACATCATCACACCACATGGGTCTCTAACATATGTGGCGCAAGAACAGCATCATTTAGCTAAACAATTGCTTAATGTTTTCTTCTATAACGCCTTTATTCGCAATGCTGATTGTATCCATTTTCTATCGGAAAAAGAGGCGATAAGTTCAAACGGCTTTAAACATAGGAAAGCAAGCATTATTCCAAATGGTGTTAGCATCCCAAAAGCCAAAGCCTCAAACTTAGACAGCCGCATCGCGCTTTTTATTGGCCGCCTAGATATAGAGGTCAAAGGTCTTGATCTACTGATCAAAAGTCTGCCGCTAATTGCTGATGAGCTAAGAGGGCTCGGAGCTAAAATCTACATCTACGGTCCAGACGAAGATGGGTCTATGGCCAAACTGGAACTACTTATTGCCGACAATCAAGTATCCGATATTGTTTTATTAAATGGTCCAGTTAATGGTCAATCTAAAGCGGACGCTTTTCTCCAATCGCAGTTTTATATCCAACTTTCACGCACTGAAGGTTTCCCGACGTCTGTTTTGGAAGCACTAGCATATGGCCTCCCAATTATTGTTACCGAGGGAACCACATGGAAAGAAACAGCGAACAATAAAGGAATTGGAATCGGTGTAGAATCTGATCTCGAAGCCATTTCTAACGCAATTCTCACCCTGTTCAATGACGATGAACTTCGTTGTAAACTTGCAAATGCAGCTAGAAAGTATGCAATTGAACACTTTCAATGGAAGGCCATTGCCAAGCGTCAATTTATTTTATACAGGGACATTGTAAACGGGCTTTTTAACTAACCATCTTGTTCTTCCAATACGGAAAGGGACTCAATGCTGTTTTCAATTATTATCCCTGCATATAATGCGGCATCCAGTTTGCCGGAAACGCTATCATCCATCTACCAACAAACATATGACGGCTATGAAATTATTCTCATCAATGATGGATCAGCAGACGCTACTGAAAGTGTCTGCAAAGTGTTTTGTGAATCTCACAACAATACTCATTACGTTAGACAAAATAATATGGGCGTATATGAGGCCAGGCGAAAAGGCGCGGAGATAAGCGCCGGAGATTACCTGGTCTTTGTTGATGCGGATGATTCTTTGCGCTTCGATACCCTATCTATTCTTGCTCGCGAAATCGATAAGTGCAATCCAGACATAATCTGTTTCAGCTATACAAGAAACCCAGACTATTCAAACGATCCGTTTATCAATCCCGCCCTTCCGTCTGGCATCTATGAAGGTGACGATCTCGCCGAAGTCAGAAAATGTTTGGCACGAGGGAAACTCAATTCAATTTGGGGAAAGGCAATCAAAAGAAACTGTCTGATTGACGATTTAAGCAATAGCGATACAAAGAGAATCGATTTTGCAGAAGATTTTCTGCAAATGATATCCATAGTCGATTCAGCCAGATCGGTTTTACAAATAAGTGATGCGCTGTATTATTACAATTGTCAAAACGGACAAAGTGCAACACACAGCTATAAGGAAAAACAGCTTTCAGATTTAACCTTCGTCACCTCAAGCCTAGTGAAAATCGCTGCTCGTTGGGGAAAAGAAACAGAAAGGCTGGCATGGAAAACAAGAACGGAACAGTATCTTTATCTCCTATCGATCAACGAGCTCAGTGACAATAATGAGACCAAAAAACGTAACTTTGTTTCAATTTCAGAGGCCTTATTTAATCCCTCAATTAAAGCTGATGTCCCTTGCAGCACCTACAGACCTGACAGCTATTTACTGTTCCTTGCGGCAAAGAATAAGCACTATTTGTTATCTCGAGTAGTAATACGCTGTTGTGAACAGCTAAAACTATTGATACTGAAAATCTTGAGCTAATCGCCCTGTTGTCATCGCTCATTTTTCCTGGCACCTAGTAGTAAAACCAACCGACTTAGCCTTCGATAATCAAATGTCAGGCAAGCCGGTTGGTCATAAAAGTAATGAAAGTACATTAGGCTATTCTGCTTAATAAGCGTCGCAGATTATCGCTTGATAAATGCAGATATGCTCGTCTTTTCGGATTCGTTTAGCCCAAACATCAAAACCAAGAAGAAATAGATAAAGAAATAAATTATTGCTGACACCAAAACCACCACAAGGCCAGATAAAAGGCTTTTAATTAGGTTATAGAGCAGCAGCAAAGCCCCCGTACCGACAATAACCAAGACGGAAAGTTTGGCAATTTCAAGCCAAAATCTCTTTATGTTCAACCCAAGCTTTTCAGAATAATACCAATTCATACAGAAACCGTTACCTATAACCATAGCGATGGCTGTTGAAACTGCTGCGCCCACTATGCCCATAAGCTTGAGCAATATAATCGTCACGACCACGTTGACAAGCGCAATCGCAAGATACATATACCCCCTATACAGGTAAACATTCGCAACCTGCATTATGGTAAGTCCCAGGTTCTGAATTAAGTCAATGGTAAATGGAACCATTACGATCAAGGCGATATAGAAAGCGTCTATATAGTCCTTACCAGCCCAAATAATGATGAAATCTTTCCCCAGAACAATAAATAAACTAAGAACAAATCCGCAGACGATAAAGGAAATGCGACCGACTTTAATGAAGAGATCCGAAATTTCAGACATATCCTTATTCTGGCAATACAGTTCTGAAACTCGGGGAAGAAAAACTGAAGAGGCTGCCGTACCGATTGTCATATAAATCGTGTAGATTTGAGATCCAACAGAATATACCGCAACGGCGGCAGCACCAAAATAATAGCCGACAATTAATTGATCGGTTTTCCAGAAAATCTGGTCAGCAATCGTCACCAATACAATCGCGCCGCTAAAAAAAAGCAATCCTTTAGCCAGTTTCATGTCCCAGCCATGATATCTGAAACTAATATGCAGATTATATTTAGCAAACAAACGCTGGCTCACCGCGCACAACACATTTGTAACAAGCACAACTAAACATACGGCTAATGCATTCTTAAAAATTGTCGTAAGTCCATACACAATGAAAGGCTGAGCTATTAGGGCGGCCAATTGCGAGCCCTTCAAAAAAACGAACCTTTCATTAGCAGTTATCGCCGCAACGCTAATAGTGTTGTTCATGATAACAATTGTGTTGATCCCTAATACAACAAGCATTGCGGAACACTCATCAAGCTGTGAGTTTGTAAAACTGGCTGAATATACAAACCGAACAACCACGGCGAGAACGCAACTTATTAGCATCACGAACACAGATAGAACCCAGTACAGACGCCTAGCTATTGCGAGAGTATTCTCCATTAAGTCATTTTTGCCCTCTGCCATATACTTGCAATAAAAACGCCCAACACCGGCAGACAAAATCCCATTAATGGAAACTATATAAGACATGATAGAACCTATCAATTGATAGAGTCCATATTCGTCTTGTCCAATGTTTTGCAACAACATCGGAACATATACAAAGCCGACTAAAGCCTGAGCCAGTATATAACCATATGTAATTATTATGCCAGTAAGTCTTCTGCTTGCGCTACTTATCAGAATCACCGTTCCACAATTAGTTGCTTCAAATACCATTCAGAAATTAAAGCACTATTTAATCAGAACAACCGATTGCCGAACCTCTCCTTTGTTCGCATTGTTAAAGCAGGGTCCGATTAAATTCCCGGGCAGAATTTGATGCCACATTTTATTGTCACGCGGATTATCTCCCCAGAAGAACCCAATATGACAGTCGATTGATCCGTCAGTCTTAAAGAAGATAATATCTCCCTTTTGAGCATAACCACTATTTAGCATATCTTGGACAGTACGGAACTCATACATTTTGCATCCCAAATCTCGAGCATAGCCATACCATCTCCAAGCGTTAATATAGCCGCCACCGCCTGGCCCCCCAGCCCAAGGAGAGTGATTATTATTCTGCGCAATACGATTGACATCGCCACCAACCGCAGCATAAGCATGAGCCACGAAGCCAGTGCAATTCATGCCAGTATAGCCATCCCATCTCGGGGCACCTTTTGGGTAAAGGCAACTATCATAGGAGAAGCCACCGGAATATCTCGTTCCTAAATAATAACCATCAAATTGATGCGACGTAAGCCAAGTGACGAGTCCAATACGACTAACCCCCAAAACCGTTGAGCTGCCAAATGGGCTGTAGTAAATCTGAGTCGACTTCGACTGGAGAGTGCCATCAGGAAGCAAGACATCGCAGTAAAGATCGTAATAACCATCTTGCAATCCAAGTGCAGAGGGATTGAAATAAGCGTCATTCACATTGGAAAATTCTTTTAGAACACCCCATTTACTCCAGTCGGACTTGGCCCAAACAAATTTAAACTGAAATTGCCCAGATTTTTCAGCTGCAAGCGTTCCCAAATCAGCTCGAACTCCCCAAGAATTATTGCCATCAGTCGAAATTGCAGTAATCCTCGAGAAATCCCAACAGCTAATGATTGTTCTTTTTGTTTGGACAACTCCATCTGACCCCGAAACGTCACAGATCAATTCATAGTCTCCGGCGTCTTTTGGAGCCCATTGGAGGTGTGAACTTGTGCCCTGTTGAGCAACGCCCCAGTCAGCCCAATTATTCTTATTCCAGACGAACTTATACTGTAAGTAATTAGTATCACCCGAGCATCTGGCATCGATCTCAGCGCTTTCATTAGGCCTGACAAGCGTTGCAGAAGAACTCAAGGACTCGTAATTCCACTTCTCGGAGCCAATCGAGCATTCAGTCTTCGAGGTCATCGTCTGATCGTTGGCCTCATCAATAACATCAACAAAAACGGTGACAGCGCCAGATTTATCGACTCTCCAGTCAATTGAGGATTTACCTCTGCCGGAGTCAATCACACCCCATTCAGCCCAGTTGTTCCGCATCCAAACATATTTGTATGAAATCTGATTATTCTTTCGGATGGTAATCCGAGGTGTAATTGAAAGCGTATCCCCTACGCACAAATTGGATGAATCAGATTTCAAATCTATTGAAGTGAAGTTAGATAGATTTCTCTCCACCCTGACGGGGAACCTCCAGGTCCTCACGTTGCCGGCCGAATCGACGGCGTCGACCAAGATGTTGACGTCGCCGGCGACCTCCGGCACCCAATCGCAGGAGGCCTCGGACCCGAGCTGGCGGATGGTGCCCCACCTGGACCAGCCGCCCTGCTCCCAGACGAACTTATAGCGGACCGAGCCCGAGTTGCCGGACGCGGTCAGGCCGAGCGAGCAGCGGTCGCCCAGGAGAGGAGACCCGCCATCGGACGCCTTGGCCGAGAGGCCGTCGACAGAGTAGTCCTCTGAGATGCGAACGGGGAGTCTTGACGTCGACGTGAGCCCGCCGACCGTGACGTCGGCATAGAGAGTATAGGAGCCGGAAGACGGGGGCGTCCAGGTACAGGCGGCGGACTCAGATGCTGCCTGGATGACGCCCCACTTGGACCATGAGCCCCGTTCCCAAAGGAATTTAATCTTTGCGCCGGGAGCCGCCGCGGCGGAGATATTGACCTTCATTCCGCCGCTCCACTCGAGCGTATCCCCGCCGCTCACGGAAAGGCGACAGGCATCCACCCTGACGGGGAACCTCCAGGTCCTCACGTTGCCGGCCGAATCGACGGCGTCGACCAAGATGTTGACGTCGCCGGCGACCTCCGGCACCCAATCGCAGGAGGCCTCGGACCCGAGCTGGCGGATGGTGCCCCACCTGGACCAGCCGCCCTGCTCCCAGACGAACTTATAGCGGACCGAGCCCGAGTTGCCGGACGCGGTCAGGCCGAGCGAGCAGCGGTCGCCCAGGAGAGGAGACCCGCCATCGGACGCCTTGGCCGAGAGGCCGTCGACAGAGTAGTCCTCTGAAACCGGCGAAGTTGCACTTAAATCATCGGCCCGTGTTGAATCTTCAATCTGTGATGGAGACAGGCCCGCTTCACTCAAACCAAAGCAAGGAGTTACGGCCAAACAGAAATAAAAGAAGAAAAAAGCGACACGGACAGCCTTACTTCTAAAGAAATGCATATAGAACCTCCCCGATAGTTCACTCCAACATAATATTGCTAGCAAGTAACAATTTAAGGCCAAGATTTACCATACAAGTAAGGTCGACTACAACCAGCGCAGTCGACCTAGAGAATTCATATTGATATTAGCCAATTAAAGAAATAATGCGCGCAATATTCTGACCATATGTGTCACCCGGAACAGCCCAGCGGCCATTTAAATCTTCCAAATATGGCGCAACTCCGAGAAAACCCTTAGACTGAAGGACTTCATATCGAGGATCCACACAAGTGTTATTCAACGCCGCACCAGTAGCATATCCTTTAAGATGCTGGACTTGGGCAAGCAAGCCCTGATATACATCGTCAAATCTAGCGCCTCCCGATTGTTGATTGACGGCGCCCAGTCCGGCGAAATTGCACTGATTCGGCTTTACGGAACCTCCAAATTGCAACCATCCAGTCTCAAGCATAGCCTGAGCAAAAACAACTTCCGGACGAACCCCTTCAGAAACAGCGGCTTCGACAATTAATGAACAAAAATCACGAATAGTAGGTGCTCCCTTTGAAACAAATTCGTCTGAGGGATATGTATGTCCTGTTGATTCATATAAGTTCACCATAGCATCAACTGAAGTCTGCAGACTTCCCATAATTGGAGTACCCTCCACCGTGACCTTGCGGGTCAGGTGCCTCTCGGCGGAGCCGTCGATCACGTCGAGGTAGACTGTGTACTCGCCCGGCTCGGTCGGGGTCCACTCGCAGGAGGAGGAAGCGGAGGGCTGCTGGGCGACGCCCCACTTGGCCCAGCCGCCCTTCTCCCAGACGAACTTGTACTTGAGGCCGGAGGCGTCGCCGGACACCTTGGCCTGCAGCTTGACCGGCTTGCCGCAGAGGGCGGAGCCCGAGACTTCGAGCGACTCGACGGAGTAGCGCTCGCCGACCGTGACCTTGCGGGTCAGGTGCCTCTCGGCGGAGCCGTCGATCACGTCGAGGTAGACGGTGTACTCGCCCGGCTCGGTCGGGGTCCACTCGCAGGAGGAGGAAGCGGAGGGCTGCTGGGCGACGCCCCACTTGGCCCAGCCGCCCTTCTCCCAGACGAACTTGTACTTGAGGCCGGAGGCGTCGCCGGACACCTTGGCCTGCAGCTTGACCGGCTTGCCGCAGAGGGCGGAGCCCGAGACTTCGAGCGACTCGACGGAGTAGCGCTCGCCGACCGTGACCTTGCGGGTCAGGTGCCTCTCGGCGGAGCCGTCGATCACGTCGAGGTAGACGGTGTACTCGCCCGGCTCGGTCGGGGTCCACTCGCAGGAGGAGGAAGCGGAGGGCTGCTGGGCGACGCCCCACTTGGCCCAGCCGCCCTTCTCCCAGACGAACTTGTACTTGAGGCCGGAGGCGTCGCCGGACACCTTGGCCTGCAGCTTGACCGGCTTGCCGCAGAGGGCGGAGCCCGAGACTTCGAGCGACTCGACGGAGTAGCGCTCGCCGACCGTGACCTTGCGGGTCAGGTGCCTCTCGGCGGAGCCGTCGATCACGTCGAGGTAGACGGTGTACTCGCCCGGCTCGGTCGGGGTCCACTCGCAGGAGGAGGAAGCGGAGGGCTGCTGGGCGACGCCCCACTTGGCCCAGCCGCCCTTCTCCCAGACGAACTTGTACTTGAGGCCGGAGGCGTCGCCGGACACCTTGGCCTGCAGCTTGACCGGTTTGCCGCAGCGGGCGTCGCCCGAGACTTCGAGCGACTCAAGAGACCAATTAACAACTTTGTATTTAGAAGTGCTAGTCACATACCCATTGGAGTCAATGACATCAGCATAGATCTCATATTCGCCAGCCTGGGGCAGGGTCCAAGAAATCGATGGCGAAGTTAAGTCTTGACCGATTACACCCCAATTGGAATCACTCCAATCAGACCCAGCCCTATGCCAAACAAACTTATATCTAAGGCCATCAGTCTTGCCGCTAACATTTACACCGATTTTTACCGTTGACCCTGCATGTCCCAGTTCTTCCGAGAAGGAAATTCCATTGACGGAGTAGGGATGCGGGAACTGCGCGATGATTGCGGCAGCGTCAGCCTCGCCAAGACGGCGGCAACCATCGTCCGAGAAATAGTTGACCACATCACCGTAATTCGAGATAAAGCCATGTTCGATAAGAATACCTGGAATTCCCTGCTCGCGAGCGCAGCGGATAACGGCGAACTCGTCGCCTACCTCCATTTGAAATACGCCGCGGTATGTTAGTCCCATAGCAGCAAGGTTGTTCATGACCTTGTTGGCAAGCTCAACAGAGACCTGCGTGTAGTCGGTGCCATTTGCGGTAGGAGCATAAACTTCTGCGCCGTGAGCTCCAGAAGACCCAGAGTTGATGTGAAAGCTAACAAAGGCCTGCGCGCCCTGATCAATGCAGCGCTGTACGCGATAAAGATAATCATTGCTGGGATAGTAGCCAGACTGCTCGCGCGCAAGAACGATCTTAAAGCCGTAAGCTTCAAGTTTATTTTTGCAGGCTGTCATGATCTTCCAGGTAAGGTCGGCTTCACTCTTGCCATTACCCTGAGCGCCAGAATCCACCCCGCCATGTCCGGCGTCAAGTGCAATAACCCCCACATTACGCGCGGAGCGCTCAGCATAGGTGGAAATGCCATCGGGCGAATCGGCGCATTCCAATGCCTGCTGAATCGACTGGGCTTCAACGGCATTGCCATCGCCATCTGCATAGTAAACAGAAGTGCCCTCGGAGCTCACGGAGCCATCAACGACCGTAAACGAATAATCCCTGTCAGAAAGATCCACCTCATGCTCAGAGACATCACCCTGCAAAGCATAGGTTATCGATGTGAGGAAATATGTATTAGATTCCAACTGCGAGCCAAAAATAAAGGCTCTGTTAGACCAAGGTTGACATAAAAACGATGTCACCGCGAGGCGGT
>NZ_QRYG01000027.1:0-23739 GCF_003462845.1 Collinsella sp. AF15-51
TTTTCCGGTTCGACGAACAGCCGATCGTGTCAAATTTGGTCTAACAGAGCCATTTCTTTTGCGTATTCGTCGCGCGCACGTGAGGAGACGATGCCAAGTTTGCAGTCGCTATCGGCGAGTGTTGCGATGACTTCAAGCAAGCCTGGAAACACGCTGATGGTGCTTTTAAAGCTGGCGGCAACTTGGCACCAGCGATCCAACGTTGCCTGCGAGTAGATCCCAAGTTTCTCAAGGGCATCCTTGCCGGGTATGCCGAGGGCAAAGTCAAGCTCGTGTCGGGGAAGCGTTTTGCTGGTCTCTTCTTGGACAATCTGGACAAGCGATGACAGAACGCTTTCTTCTGTATCTGCCAATGTCCCATCAACGTCAAATACGATATGGTCAAAGTGCTTCATATGATTGCTCCTCTCTGTTGTTTGCCTGCAAGTTTGATGCAGTGACAGAAGAAGGGCTAGCGGGATTTCTGCCTGGTGCTATCGAGATTCTGCCTCGCTGCTCGATAGCTCGAAGGAGTGCACCCCATTTGTTCTTTAAATACCTGGCCAAGATGGCTTGCTGTTATAAATCCGCATTGGCGCGCGACTGTCTGTACCGTTCGCGTGGTGTGTGCCAAAAGTTCGCAAGCACGGTTTATGCGGTATGCGCGTAGATATGCCGCCGGGGTCGTTCCTGCACAAGTTTCGATAAAGCGGTAACACTCTCTTTCGCTTACGCCGGCTGCAGATGCCATCTGGGGCACATCTATAGCGGCTGCATAGTTTGCGCGGATAAAGTCCAGGATTGCCTTGAACTGTACGTCGCGGCTGGTCATCCAAGAGGCGCCGTCGGAAGAAAAGAGCGGTTCGGTCTTGGCGTTAATCTGAATCCAGAGCTCTGACAAACTATTTCGAAGCGCCATCTCGTTCTGCGGCTGTTGAAGGTCGTGGCTAAAGGAGCTCTTCAGCAAATCGATAAAGGGCATATCGTCGGGATTGGTGGGCGACCATTTGAGCACATCGACGCCTCGACATTGAAGCAATGGGTTGATGTAGCGCTTTTGGAGACGTCCCGCGGGATCGCCGAGCATCGACGGCTGAAAGATATGCAGCATTTGAATGGCTGGCGCCGAATTGGGTGATTGCAGCGTACTGTGCAAAACGCCGCCGTTGATAAAGCCGGCGGACCCTTCCTCAAAGCGTACGTGCTCATGAGCCGCGTGCGTTCGATAGTCAATCGCTCCCTGCTCCATGTAGAAAAGCTCAACTTCGGAATGCCAGTGCCAGGGGACGGAATTGCCCGGATAGCGAGCGAATTCTGCGCGTTCGGCAATATAGGGCCAGTCTTCGGCGGTCTCGGGAAACGCTTCCTCGCGTCCTCCGCGGTGCAATTCTATGTGATCCATGTTTCGCATGACATCAGTATAAAGCGCGATGGGCTTAGATTGCTCTTGCCTGTTCGGGGAACGCCTTGTCTAGGGATGCTTGGAGCTTTTCGAAGGATGCTCGCAGGTTGAGGCTCTGATCGGCTGAGCGCTTTTGCTGTGAGGTTGGGGAGTCGAGGAGGCCGTTTCTCTGTGTCGGGGGGAAGGAGAAAAGGTTTGCATGTGTTAGGGATGGCTGCTGTGCTGCGTCATTGGAAGAATGCATGCTTATGCGGCCTCCTCGATGTCCACCAAAAGGTTGCGCACGGGGTGTGCTGCTAGGTCCCGTGCGTTGGCTGTATTATGACGCGGCTGCCGCAAAGAAGCGCTAAAGAAAGGCTTAACCTGGTTTGGTGTTACGATGAAACTGCAGGTCAGAGGTATCGAGTAACACTCTTGAAAGGTTTTGAGCTTAAGGGCTTTCTAAGGTTTGTGACGTGGATGTGGCGCGGACGTGCGGAGCGTGTGAATGCTCGCTGTTAGCGCTGCGACTCTGCGGCGCGCACCTGCTCGATGACCCTTTCCATCGTGGCGTCGATGCGGTCTTTTTTGAGCTCGCATTCCCAGATGGTTATGGGCGTCCAGCCCATTTGAGTGAGTGCAGCCACGGCAGCGCGGTCGCGCTCGACGTTGCGACGGAACTTTGCCTCCCAAAACTCAACATTGCGCTTTGGCTGGCTCGGATTGCACTTAGGGCAGCGATGCCAAAAGCAACCATTGACAAAGATGGCGATCTTGCGGCCGGGGAAGGCGATGTCGGGCTTGCCGGGAACCTTCCATTCCAAGCGATAGCCCGTAAGGCCCGCGGCGCGCAGGCGCTGGCGAACGAGCAGCTCGGGCTTGGTGTTGGCGCGCTTGTTGCCCTTCATGGACTTTTTGATGGCGGCGCGACGGCGCACCAGTTCACGCTCGTCGGCGGAAAGGTCCGAGGTATCGATGCCGTCGAGCAGACCTGGCTTGGGGCGTTTTTTGCTACGGCGCTTAGGTGCGCGCTTTGGTTTGGCGGCGGGGTGTTCGGTCGTGGCGGCCTCGGCGTCGTTGGCAGCGCCATTGGCCTCAAGCCGGTCTTCCTTCAACTCAATCAGAGCATCGATAAGCCCTTTGTCGGCGGGCATCCATTCCACCGTGGCAAGCGAGGTGCGCGGAATCCAGCGGATATCGAGCTGGCGGTCGTGCTTCTGGGGCTCATCGGATTCATCGGCGAGCGAGCAGTAGTAGCACTCCATGGAGAGATGGAAATCGGGGTAGTCGTACTCAACGGTGTAGAAGTCACGCAGGTTGGTGACCTTCACTGCAGCTCTTCCATGAGCTCGCGGCGCACGGCGTCTTCGGGCGTCTCGCCGCGCATGAGCTTGCCGCCTGGGAATTCCCAAAGTCCCTGCATGTCGCCGTAGCCGCGCTGCACGGCAAGCAGCTCGTCGGATCCTTCCTTGCGAATGATCCCAGCGGCAACATGAACAGTTTTCAACAGGAGTCCTCTCTCAACATCAACAAGTGACAGGCTAGCTACCCGTACCTTACACAACGGTAAGGCAAGCGTAAGCCATATCGATGGTAGCCGACTCGTCTTCTTGCGACTATAGATGCCGTAGACTAATCGCAAGAAAGGACTCGGTATGCAAACCACGCACATGGCGACCCCGGTACTGGAGGTCGCGCATCTCGAAAAGGTATATGGAGCGCTGGGCAACGTGACCCGCGCGCTCAACGACGTCAGCTTTACCGTCAACCGCGGCGAATTCGTTGGCATCATGGGCGCCTCGGGCTCGGGCAAGTCGACGTTGCTCAACTGCGTCTCGACCATCGATAGCGCCACAAGTGGCACGATCCGCATCAACGGCCAGGACGTGACGCGCATGAAGCAGGCCAAGCTTTCGCAGTTTCGCCGCGAGGAGCTCGGCTTTATCTTCCAGGATTCCAACCTGCTCGATACGCTCACGGCACGCGAGAACATAGCCCTGCCGCTCACCATCGCCCGTGTGAATTCGGCCGAAATCTCGACCCGCGTGCAGGACGTGGCCGCGCGTCTGTCCATCAGTCAGGTGCTCGACAAGTATCCCTACCAGATGTCCGGCGGTCAGCAGCAGCGCGTTGCCGCGGCTCGCGCGCTCGTCACCGACCCCACTATGATTATGGCCGACGAGCCCACCGGCGCCCTCGATTCCAAGAGCGCCCGTTTGCTGCTCGAGAGCCTGGAGGCTCTTAACCGCCGTCTACGCGCCACCGTGCTCATGGTCACGCACGACAGCTTTGCCGCCAGCTACACGAGCCGTGTGCTGTTTATTCGCGACGGCAAGATCTTCACCGAGCTGCGCCGCGGCGACACCGATCGCCGAGAGTTCTTCGACCGCATTATGGAGGTCGTTGCCATGATGGGCGGTGAGGGCTCCGATGCTCTGTAAACTCGCTTGGGGTAACGTCCGCCGCGCCGGCCGCGACTACCTCGTCTACCTTTTGACGCTCACCCTGGGTGTCACGGTCTTCTATGCCTTCAATACCGTCTCGATGCAGGTCGACATTGCCGGAATCGATGAAGAGGGCTTGGCGCAGGTTATGGGCAGCATGCTCGGCGACCTGACGTACTTTTTGGCCGGTGTCATGGCCTTTTTGATGGTGTATGCCAATAACTTCATCATGAAACGCCGCAAGAAGGAGTTTGGCCTGTATCAGGTGCTCGGCATGGGGCGCGGACGCGTCGCCACGATCATGGCGCTCGAGACGGTGATTGTCTCGGTCGTGGCCTTTGTCGCCGGCATTGTGCTGGGTGTGGGACTCTCCCAGCTCATGACGTTCTTTACGGCCTCGCTTTTTAAGACACAGATCGCCAATTTCCACTTCTTTTTCTCGGTGCATGCGTTCAATCTGACCCTTGCCTGCATGCTCGTAATGTTTGTGCTTACGCTACTGCTGAACCTTCGCGCCGTGCGTCGTACCAAACTCATCGAGCTTATGGGTGCCGAGCGTCGCAACGAGAGCATCAAGACGCGCAACCCCTGGATTGCGATTGCCATCTTTGCCGTGGGCGTGGTGCTTGTGGGTGTGGCCTATTACCGTCTGCTACGTGATGGGTTCCCGCTAACCGCGACGGACAGCAAGCTGCAAGAGGCCATGAACCAGTTTGGCATTACGACCGCTATGGTTACCGTGGGCACCTTTGCCCTGTTCTGGGGACTCTCGGGCATGCTCATCAAGCTGCTGCAGAGCCTGCGCGGCGTGTATTGGCGCGGCCTCAACATGTTTACCGTGCGCCAGCTTGCGGCCAAGGTCAACACGGTGTGCTTTTCGATGGGCGTCATCGCGATGCTCCTGTTTTTGGCCATCACCTCGGTGACGTGCGGTATGTCGATTGCCAATGTGATGAACGAAAACCTGGAGCGCTATAACCCTGTTGACGTGTCACAGACGTATGTCTATTACACGCCCGATACGCTCGACTACTACAAAGAGTACGTCAATCCGTCTGATGAAGCCGATCGCATGGTGCCGGCCGATACAACGGTCGATTTGTACCCCGCATGGCACGGCAGGGACAGTTCGGCGGACAACAACGACGAGACCGGCAAGAAGGTCGATATCGCCGATGTTGCCGGTGAGCATGTGCAGATCGATTCGTATCTGAGTTACCCGTTTGGCAGCTCGAATCCTTCGGTGACCCCAAGTGAGATGTGCAAGATCATGGGCGAAAAGCTTCCCAAGGCGTTCGGGGGTAGCAATGCCGATACGATGGGTCTGTTTGTGACGCCGGCGAGCCAGTACAACAAACTGCGTCAGATGATGGGTGAGGAGCCGGTGCACATCGGTCACGACCAGTATCTGCTCACGTGTGATATGGGCGGCGAGCTGGTCGACCTGTACACCAAGTATATGGCTGGTGGCCATGCCCTTACCTTGGGCGGGCATACGCTCAAGCCCGCAACCGATAAGTCGGACGAAGATACGGCGGCCATCGCCAACTCGGCGATGGGCAGTAATCCGGGTACCGTCGTCGTTGCCGACGAGCTGTTGTCCCAACTTAATCTGCAGCCGTATTCCAGTAGCCTGCTCGTTAACTACAAACAGGGGATGGATACGACCGAGGCAGACGAGAGCATTAAATACACTCTGCTCGACGATCTGCTCGTTGACGGCAAGAAGCCGGGGTCGTGGGGAACCTTCATCACACGCTCCGAGATGTACACGCAAGCAGCGCAAATGAACGGTCTTATTAGCTACCTAGCCATCTACATCGGCTTTGTATTGGTCGTTGCATGCGCGGCGATTCTGTCGATCCAGCAACTCTCCAACGTGGCCGATGGCAGCCGCAGCTATCGTGTGCTGGCACAGATCGGCTGCGACGACCGCCAGATTCGCCATTCGGTGATGGCGCAGCAAGCGGTATTCTTCCTGTTCCCGCTGGCAGTGGGCCTAGCGCACTCCTTTGTGGCACTTAAGGTGATCATCGAGCTGGTGAGCATATTCGGAAATATGAGCATCGGCGGCACCGTGGGCCTCACCTGTGCGATCTTCCTGGCAGCCTATGGTGGCTACTTCCTGGTGACGTACCTCATGAGCGCCGGCATGGTACAAGCTGCCATCGCCACCCGCTACAGCGAGTAACAAGCGGGCAAAACCGTCGCAAAACCAACGCGAACAGCCGCCGCGAACGGGGTCCGGACCCTTTTCGCGGCGGTTTTTTGTCTATCGGATGCCTCTCAGATGCAAGTGAGTAGACTTTTTTGGACTTGTCGAGCACACCGCGCCAAACGCTCAATAAAACCGCAGGTCAGGGCGGTGGTGTTTTGGGGCGTGCTCGGCATCCCGCCAAAAGCCTACTCACTTGGTTTTACTGCTAGAAAACCGCCGCGAGGGAAAGTAGCTCCCTCGCGGCGGTTTTGGCATTTGCCCAGATAAAACCTGCCAAAATAAACCTGTCCCTTTTTGGTAGGTTATCGTTTCCAAAAGTGGAGGATGAGCGTCGTGCGGTTTTGCTGCTCAGTTTTGACCAGGATGTTGTGGATATGGGTCTTGACGGTGCCCACGGCAAGGAAGAGCTCGTCAGCGATCTCTTGGTTCGATTTGCCCAACACAACCAGACGCATGACTTCGGTTTCGCGGTTGGAGAGCTTGTAGGCGTTGCGATAGAAGGGCATCTGCTCTTCGATGTGTCGATCAAGATCGCTGACGTTCTTTTCCTCGGGCGCCTCCTGCATGCGAATCGAAAGCACGTGATAGGCATAGATGATCAGCAGAATCGCAAAGTAGCACGCAAAGATGTTCTCGCTAAAGTTGCGCTCGGACAGGTACAGCTGCAGCCAAGAGGGTGCCAGGCTCATGGGAACAACAAGGATGTTGTAGAAATCCTCGGCAACGATGCACCCGACCAGAATGGCGCCGATAATGAGGTGCTTTCGTTGATTGTTGACGCGCGCCTTAAGCTCGACCTGCGTGCTTTTATGCGCCGTCCAAAAGATATACAGTCCCACAAATACAAGGAATACCTGACGCATTGTGTAGTAGAGCCATTGATGCATGGGGCCGTAGGGGACAGCGACAATGACCAGCAGCTCGCTCAGGAAGAACGTTGCGACGGGAATAACAAACTGCTTTTTTGAATGTTTGTCGAGCAAGTCCATGGCAATGAGCCAGATAAAAGCTTGTGAAGCGGTCGCCACAAGGGTCTGCAACACAGGCATGTTAATTGAGTAATAGTCGCTGGCTGGAAAACTCTGGTTTTGCAACGTGTATTCAAAAAAGAAGATCTCGGTCATCTCGATGGCATAGCAAATAAAAACGCCGCTGCCATAGATAAAGAAGCGTCGACGAGACGAGGCATAGGCGGCAAGCGAAAGCACTGCCGTCACAATACAGATCACGAGTATCGCTAGGGTATAGAAGAACATCAGGGTGTTCATCTGCCACCGTCCCATCTCATTTCATCTATGGCCGAGCCCTGTATACCTTGTGGGATATAGACGTCTCAACCCTTCGTTCCATTGCGGATTAGGCGCCGAGATACAGCATAGCCGTATACCGTTCGCGGTTCTAGATAGTAAACCCCCTGCAAGCTGGCTACCTGCGGGTTTATATTGGTTTAGAGGGGGTGTAACTCCGTGAACGGTCTTTAATCCCGAATAAACTAGGTAAAAATTGCATACGGGTGAATGATGGTCTTGTCAACACGAGGCGTGATGTTCGAGCGCCTCATAGCAATAGTCGGCACGACCGGCGGAAAGGAATCGACATGGCGCTGCCTAAGGATTTCATCGACACCAACGACTTCACCAAAGAGCAGATCCTGGCTATCGAGGATCTTGGCCTGGCAATGAAGAAGGCCATCAAGGTTGACGGTTATTATCCGCACCTGCTCCGCAACCAGAGCCTTGGCATGATCTTCCAGCAGGTTTCCACCCGCACCCGTCTTTCCTTCGAGACCGCTATGACCGACCTCGGCGGCCATGCTCAGTTCTATGGCCCTGGCACCATCCAGCTCGGCGGTCACGAGTCCCTGGGCGACACCGCTCGCGTTATGGGCTCGCTGCTCGACATCATGATGGCTCGCGTTGACCGTCACAAGGACGTCGTCGGCCTCGCCGAGGGCTCCGCTGTGCCCGTCATCAATGGCATGTCCGAGTTCAACCATCCCACGCAGGAGATGGGCGACCTCATGACCATGCTCGAGAACCTCCCCGAGGGCAAGAAGATCGAGGACTGCACCCTGGCCTTCATCGGCGACGCCACCCAGGTCTGCGTCTCCCTCATGTTCATCGCCTCCAAGGTCGGCATGAAGTTTGTCCAGTTTGGACCCAAGGGCCACCAGATCCCCGACGGCGGCCTGCACGTTGGCACCGTTGAGGAGCGCGCCGAGTTCGGCAAGCAGATGATGGCCATCGCCGAGGAGAACTGCAAGGTCTCCGGCGGCTCCGTCGTCATCTCCGACGACATCGAGTGCATCAAGGGCGCCGACTTCATCTACACCGACGTGTGGTATGGCCTGTACGACGAGGAGGTCTCGGGCGAGAACTACATGGACGTGTTCTACCCCAAGTATCAGGTCACCATGGACATGATGAACTTCGCCGGCCCCAACTCCAAGTTCATGCACTGCCTGCCGGCCACTCGCAACGAGGAAGTCGTCGACGAGGTTATGGACGATCCCGAGCGCTCCCTGTGCTGGGTCGAGGCCGAGAACCGCAAGCACTCCATCCGTGCTCTCCTCGCTGCCCTGGGCAAGCGCACCCCGCTCAACGACGAGGGTGTCGAGTACTCCGCCAAGGCCGAGCTTCACGCCGCTCTCGAGGCTCTCGAGCAGCTCTAAGCCTTAAGCCTGCTAAACGCACGTTTGCGGGCGGCGGATGCTCGTCTCCTGTCGCCCGCTCACCGAGGCTCAGGCAATTGCCTTAGTACCTTGGGCCTCGGATCTGTCCAAGACTGAGCGAAGGAGCTCATCATGAGCGACGGAAAGAAAAAGCTTTCCTTTTTGACGGTCATTTCGACCATCATCTGCGTCGTCTTCGTTTGCGAGGCCGCCGCTCCTGCTGCTGCCATTGGCAACCAGCAGTTCTTCTGGTGGATCTTCCTGATCCTGACCTTCCTGCTTCCTTATGGCATGGTTGTTGCCGAGCTCGGCACCACCTATGACGGCGAGGGCGGCATTTACGACTGGGTACGCGATGGCCTGGGCGACAAATGGGGCGCCCGCATCTCGTATTACTACTGGGTCAACTACCCGCTGTGGATTGCCTCGCTGGCTACCATGTTCCCCGACATTTTGGGCATGGTCTTTGGCGTTGAGTTCAACTTGATCGCCAAGATGGGTATCGATCTTGCCTTTGTGTGGATCGTCTACCTCATGGGCCGCTCCAAGGCGGCCGACTCCGAGTGGGTCCTTAACGGTGGCGCCATCATCAAGGTCGCCGTCGCCGTTATCGTTGGCGCTTTGGGCATTTGGTATGCCATGGAGAACGGTTTTGCGAACGACATGTCCGCTGCCACCTTCCTGCCCGAGCTCACCAACACCAACGCTCTCGGTTACCTGTCGATCATCATCTTTAACTTCATGGGCTTCGAGGTCATCTGCACCATGACCGATGACATGGCCGATCCCGCTCGCGATATTCCCAAGGCTATCATCGTCGGTGGCCTGTCCATCGCCGTGATCTACCTGTTCGCTGGCTTTGGCATCGGCGCTGCTGTGCCGGCCGATTCCATCGACCCCGACTACGGCATGATTTATGCAGTCCAGACCATGGTGGGCGACTCCATGATCTTTAAGGTCATCTGCATTGCCTTCCTGATCACCCTGTTCGCCAACATGGCTGCTTGGTCCTTCGGCGTTAACTCCGTTGCTCGCTACGCTGCCGAGCACGGCAACATGCCCAAGGTCTTCGCCTCGATGATCTCTGATGACGACATGCCCAACGGTGCCAACCTGGTCAACGCCGTCGTTGCCTCCCTGGTGCTGTGCCTGCAGCTCGTTCCCATCGATGCCATCTCCAACGGCGTCTTCTGGATGCTCTTCGGCACCTCCGTCGTCTTCCTGCTGCTGACCTACATCCCGATGTTCCCGGCGTTCCTCAACCTTCGCAAGAACGACCCCGACCGCGAGCGCATCTTCACGTTCCCGTTTAAGGGTGCCATGATGAAGGTCATGCTGGCCATCCCTTGCATCGAGCTGATCCTGGCCATCGTTGCAACGCTGGTGCCGTTCTCTGCCGCTGAAATTGGCGACAAGCTCCCGATGATCGTTATCTTCATCGTGCTTCTGCTCATCGGCGAGGTTGTCCGCGTCGTCAGCGCTAAGGGCCGCGAGACCGAGTACAAGGGCCTCACTCCCGAGCTGGCAGCTCAGCGTCTCGCTGAGGAGGCCGCCGAGGCCGAGGAGAACTAGAGCACCCGGTTCTGGGGCTCCAACCCTCCTCGCGTACCAACGTGCGCTTCGTCGGGCTTGTCGCTCCCGACTCCAGGCACTCTAGCCTCTTCGAGGGCGTGCCCAAAGCGACAAATTTGCTCACTATTTCCTGGGGCGGGTGCGAGCGATAGCTCCGGTAACCACCGCCCGCCCCAACCTCTCTCTCGTATCCTTCGTGCGTTTGTCTCCACGCACTTGGTTACGTTGCCGCTCGTCGGTGCGGCTCCGTGAAAACCGGCACCGGGCGCCCCGACCTTTGCCGGGGGACGGGCGCCCACTATCTCTTGGTTTTAGGCTGCGGGTAATCCGCCCGCGGCAAACGATCGTTCGATTTGGAGGAAATCTTATGCGTACGATCACCGAGTCCGAGTCCACCCCCAAGGCCGACGGCTTCTTTATGCCCGCCGAGTTCGCCCCGCAGGATCGCGTGTGGATGGGCTGGCCCCACCGCACCGACACCTGGGCCCACGGCGCCAAGCCGGCTCAGAAGCAGTATGCCGCCATCGCCCGCGCCATCTCCGAGTTCACCCCGGTCTATATGTGCGCCAACCAGGTCGACTATGCCAACTGCAAGGCCGTCTTCGAGAACGACGAGAACGTCACCGTTATCGAGATGACCACCGACGACGCCTGGTTCCGCGACACCGCCGCCACCTACGTCATCAACGGCAAGGGCGAGAAGCGCGCCAACCACTGGCACTTCAACGCCTACGGCGGCCTCGTCGACGGCCTGTACTTTCCGTGGGACAAGGACGAGCAGATCGCCCTCAAGATGGCTGAGCTCTCCGGCTGCCGTCGCTATCGTCCCGACGACATGATCCTCGAGGGCGGCTCCATCACCGTCGACGGCGAGGGCACCCTTGTCGTGACCGACCAGTGCCTGCTTTCCCCGGGCCGCACCTGCTCTGCGGTTCTGGAGGAGGAAGAGGATCCCGAGTCCATCTGGCCCAAGTTCCACAAGAAGTTTGAGCCTTGGAGCGAGGAGCTTCGCGCCTACATGGACGAGCACCTCAAGGATTACCTGGGTGTCGAGAAGGTCATCTGGGTCAAGGAGGGCATCGACCCCGAGGAGACCAACGGTCATATCGACGACGTTGCCACGTTCATCGCTCCGGGCGTCATGGCCTGCATCTGGACCGACGATCCCGAGTATCCGTTCTACGAGCAGTGCCACGCTGCCTACGAGACCCTCTCCAACGCCGTTGACGCCAAGGGCCGCAAGATGAAGGTCTACAAGCTCTGCATGCCCGTGGACCCGCTGTTCATGGACCAGGCCTCCTGCGACACCATCGACGCCGACGAGAACGCCGAGCCGCGCGTCCCCGACGAGCCGCTGATCGCGTCCTACATGAACTACCTGGTCACCAACCACGGCGTCATCGTCCCGCAGTACGGCGACGAGAACGACCAGCTGGCCGTCGACACGCTCCAGAAGATCTATGACGAGGTCTGGGGCGAGGGCGTCTACAAGTGCGTCGGCGTCCAGTCCGAGCAGGTCGTCTTCGGCGGCGGCAACATCCACTGCATTACGCAGCAGGAGCCGTCCGCGTAATTGTCTGGCTTCCCGAGGCACGGCACCTTGCCCTTCAATCGTCGGGCATGACCCTTAAGGTCTATGCCCTCCTCTTTCAGGGCAATCTGCCGCACCTCGGAAACCCAGCCGATCAATCGGACAGTCGATGAATCGCACCGTGACCATCTCGGGGCATTGATGGTCGGTTTATTCGATGTCTTGGTCGGCTGGGTTTTTCTTTGGGCACTCCGTTGCCTCCACTTCGGAGTGCCCGCCTCTTTGATTGAGTACGCGTCTGATCTGGGATTTATTGCGGGTTAGGCCAATTGTTCGCTTGAATATCCCAGGTCAGACGCGTCTTCAATTGCCAAAAGATTCCGGTCGCAATCGCGGCCGTTTTGATCGGAGTATCTATGTACCAGCGTATCGTTATCTACACGCGCCTGTTCCGCGAGCGTTGGTCCAACAATTGCATCCTCTCTTCTCTTTGGGATGGCACCTGCACCGGTGACGCGGCCTGCAACCCTACCTTGGGCTGCGCCTTCGGTACAGATGCCATCCTTTTTGCTGTAGGGGGAGCGTGTCGTGGCAGGTAAAAAGTTCTCCCTGTTCGAGGTCATCCTCTCGGTTATCTGCGTTGTCTTTACCATCGAGGCGGCCGCTCCGGCATCTGCCATGGGTAACGTGCAGTTCTTCTGGTGGATCTTCCTCATCATTACGTTTTTGCTTCCCTATGGCCTGGTGGTGGCCGAGCTCGGTACGGCGTTCGATTCCGAGGGCGGTCTGTACGATTGGGTTCGCCTGGGCTTGGGCGACCGTTGGGGCGCCCGCTGCTCCTGGTGCTATTGGGTCAACTTTCCACTGTGGGTGGCAAGTATCGCCTGCATGTTCCCCAGTGTCATCAATGCGGTATGGGGCATCGAATTTTCGCTTGGGGTCCGAATTGCCATCGAGCTTGCCTTTGTGTGGGGCGTCACGGTCATGGCAATGCAGCCGGTGGCCGAGGCCGATTGGGTCATGGATGGCGGCGCCGTCATCAAGGTGCTCATTACCGCCGTGGTGGGAATCGTCGGCATCTGGTTTGCCTGCAATAACGGCTTTGCCAACGATATGTCGTTTAAGACCTTTGTCCCCGATCTGGGAGACACTAACTCACTGACGTATCTTTCAATCATCCTATTCAACTTTATGGGCTTTGAGGTGGTCGCGACCTTTGCCAGCACGATGAAGAACCCATCGCGCGATATCCCCAAGGCGGTTATCGCCGGTGGCGTTGCCATCGCGGCGATCTACATTATCTGTGGCATCGGTATTGGAGCCGCGGTTCCCACCGAGCAGCTTTCACTCGATTCGGGCATTGTGGACGCGGTTGCCGCCATGGTGGGGCGCGCTCACCCGCTGACGATGGTCGTGGGCGTGGCCTTTTTGGTGACGCTGTTCGCCAACATGATCTGCTGGAGTTTTGGCGTCAACAACGTGGCGAGCTATGCCGCGCGCCACGGCAACATGCCGCGCCCCTTTGCGCTGGTGTCCAAGAAGACCGGCATGCCCAACGGCTCAGCACTCATTAACGGTTGTTTTGCCAGCTTGGTGCTGCTACTTCAGATTCCGCTGGGCGAAGGTTCCGACGTCTTTTGGGTCTTCTTCTCGATGAACGTCGTCTTTCTGCTCATGAGCTATATCCCGATGTTCCCGGCGTTTTGGCGCCTGCGTAAATACGACGACCGCCCACGTGTGTTCCGCGCGCCCTTCGAGGGCAAGGTGCTTGCGGTAGCGCTTGCGGTGCCGGTGGTAGAGCTCGTGCTTTCGATTGTTGCGACAATCGTGCCGCTTAACAGCTCGCCCGCCGAGATGTCAAAGTTGCCGATCCTCATGGGTGTGGTGATCGGCGTGTTGCTGGGCGAGGTTTCGCGCCTCATATCGCGCCGCGGCCGCAGCATCGACAATCCCGGCGTTGGCGCAAGGGGGACAGGTCGCTTTGCGCCAAAACAGTAGCGCCGCGAGTTGTGCGGTGCTAGATGCATCTTGGATTACTGCTCACGCTGCTCGGGATCAGATGCGAGCTTGGGTGCAAAGTAGGGGACGTGGCCCAGGTAGGGGCAGCTGTCCGAACGCGCCTCAACGGCGCAGGGGACATCGTCGTAGGTCATGGAAGAACCGAGTCGGGTGATGGCCTTGGCGGCGGGCGCGACGAGCATCTTGAGCGGAGCGATCGGTGCCATGGCATCTCCTTTCATCGGTGAGACACAGCTTGTTTATCTAAACGATACAGTACGTTTAATCGGTGAGTCTAATCTTGCGGCAAAGAATCTGTCAACATCCTCACAGCATCTAGACAGGGGAGGCGGGCATGAGTTTCGCGTTCTATATCTACACCACGATTATCATGGGTGTGGCTCTGGTGACCAGTGCCGTGGCATTGGTGGTTTGGCTCATGACGCACCGTCGCGACAGCCTAGTGGCCGCGGCGGGCTTTTTGCTCTACATGCTCGATATGTCGGTCATCTTTTTTGACGAGTACACTCGGCTCAAATATGACTACGCCGTTACCTTTAGCGAGCCGCTGCAGCACCCCTTGCTGCGCTGCGTGCTCGGTATTGCCATCTATGCTTGCATTGTGCTGTGGATGTTTGCGCGCTTGCGCAAAAGGCCGACGTCGCGCATGCTCGGACTTGTTATCGTGCCGTTTTCAATCTTGCAATTGGTGCTGGTGCCTCGCAGCGGTGCTGCCGGAGAGATGCAGCAGTATCTCTTTTGGCTCACGCGTGACCTGGGCAATGTAGGATGTCTTGCCTATGCCGCCTGGCATTACCGGCACAGGGCCACGCGTGTTGAGAAACTCGACCTCGACCGCTCAAAGCTCTTTTGGAAGGTGGCACTCGTTCTTGCGTTTTGCGTAATCGCCGAGGACACCTACATGATTTTGCTCTGCCGCCCCGACTCTCAAAACCCCGTCATCAGCCTCTTTTTGTGGTATCTGTCCGAGCGCAATATCTCCGAAAACGTGCTGCTCGTGGCATGCGCGGTCCAACTCTTTTGCCAGTTTAGCCATATCCTGCGCGTGTATGCCCGTCATCCGCGTGCCGATGAGGACGTGGCGGCCGAGAGCGCACGCTCTGGGGACGATCTAGCATCACGCGTTGTGATCTATGCCGATGCCCGTAAGCTGTCGCGGCGCGAGCAGGAGGTGCTCACGCTGGTGCTGAAGGGCAACGACGCCCAAAACATCGCCAGCGAGTTGGTCATCAGCCCTGGCACTGTCAAGGCGCACTTGCATCGCATCTACGTTAAAAGCGGTGTCTCCAACCGAGATGACCTCATAGATGCCTTTTGGCGTTCCTAGTCCTATTCTTCCTTGCATGCGGGTCTTGCCGTGTGGGCGGGCACGCCGTTGGGCGTAATGACGCGGTAATAATCTCAGACAATAAACCTGCAGGTAAAGCGTGTAAACCTGCTTAAACTGACCGTTTGCGATCCCTGGCCTTGGCACGGATTTGCCCCTGTGTATCAATGGGTGTAGCGCGAAGCCGCGGACGTGGGACAGACGTCCGAGCACGGCTTGTAGGCACGCGCCGATGCGGGAGCGCTACGCTCCCAACCGAGTGCCCACGCGGGCGGTGCGTCCGCGTTGCAACCAAAGATGCCTGAGGAGGCTCACATGGACAAGGCTGATGTAGTTATCAAGAGCAACGCCGTCTTTACCGGCGATGGGCTCGAGCCGTTTAAGGGCGGCGTTGCCGTGCGCGGTGATAAGATTGTTGCCTGCGGTGACGATGCTCACCTGGCACCGTTTATCGGTCCCGATACCGAGGTGCGCGACTTTGGCGACCAGCTCGTCATGCCCGGCCTGATCGACTCACACACGCATTTTGCCCAGGGCGCGTTTATGACCGACCCCGATTTTGCCGTCAACCTCATCGACTGCACCAGTTTTGAGATGGCGATGGAACGTGTCGTGGCGTTTGCGGCCGACCATCCCGATAACGAGTGGATTCTGGGCTGCCAGATTATCCAGTTCCAGTGGGATGTCCCCGAGATGCCCACAGCCGCGATGATCGATGAGTACATCTCGGACCGCCCGGTCTTTCTGCAGCAGGTTGACCTGCATACCTTTAGTGCCAATACCTGCGCCATCAACAAGGTGGGAGTAACTTCGCAGACGCCCGATCCCGCAGGCGGCAAGATCCTTAAGGATGCCGAGGGCAATCTGACGGGCGTGTTTTCCAACAACGCCGGCGTCTTCTTTATGGACGAGGTCTACGACCCAGCGCCCGAGGTTGTTGACGCGTCGTTTGCAAAAACCGCCCGGCGCGCCAATGCCCTGGGAATCACTACGGTCGGCATGGTCAATCCTACGTTTGTGAGCATGGAAAACCCGTATGCGGTGTTGGCAGGTCTTAATGCCAAGGGCGACTTGCCACTGCGCGTGTTCCTGTACACCGATCTGTTCGAAAACGAGTCCTTAACGCTCGAGCAGATCAAGGAGAAATACGCCTTCTCGGGTACGCAGGTCGAGTGGCACGGCTTTAAGCAGTTTCTTGATGGCGTGTGCTCCGACCACACCGCTTGGATGCTTGAACCCTATAGCAATGCGCCCGATACCTGCGGTGAGCCCGCGGAGGATCCAGAGCGCATCCGTGCCGCCATTGTCAGGGCGCAGGAATGGGGCGTTGACACGCGCGTCCATACGATCGGCGATCGCTCGGTGCGTTTTGTGCTTGATTGCTTTGAGGAGGGCGAGCGCTTGCATGGTAAGCGGGGTTGCCGCCACTCCATGGAGCACAACGAGACGGTTCAGCCCGAGGATCTGCCGCGCTACGCGGAGCTTGGTATATGCCCCGGCATGCAACCGTGGCACATGCTGCTCGATATGGCTGACCTTGCCAAGGACGATGCCGTGGGCCCCGAGCGTGCAGCGCTTTCGTGGCCCCTGCACAGCCTGCTTGCCAGCGGTGCCGTGGTGCACTTGGGCAGCGACTTCCCCGTTGTGGGCTTGGAGCCCATGGAGGAGGTGTACGGCGCGGTCTTCCGCATGCTCGAGGACGGCTCCAACCCCGAGGGCTGGTTCCCCCAGGAGCGCATTACCATGGCCGAGGCCCTGCGCGCCTACACCTACGGCAGCGCCTACGCCATGCATGCCGAGGATCGCATCGGTACGCTCGCATGCGGCAAACAGGCTGATATCTGTGTGCTCGACCGCAACCTCTTTGACTGCGAACCGGCTGAGGTCCTCGAGGCCACGGCGTCTCTCACGATGATTGCCGGCAAGGTGGTCTACGAGGCCTAGCGGGGCTGCTGCATCGCTGGGCGGTGCCACAGCCTGTGCGTGCCGCCCATCCATTCATCCATCCATTCATCAATCTCTCATGGAAAGGGGAGAACAATGGCAGAAGAGACAACCGCCGCTGTTGAGGAGGAGCGTGAGCTTGCCTCGCAGCCGATTCCCGGCCTGGTGCGCAAGTACACCATCATCACCGGCCAGGGTATGCTCGCCCAGATTATCATGGTGGTCCTTGAGGGCCTCGTGATGGGTTGGGGCCTGGGTGCACACGGCCTGGCCTGTGTTTCGATCATCATGTCGGTCGAGTACATTAACCTGGCCTTTGGCAACCTGTTTGGCACCGGCGTGCCCGCCGTGGTGGGCAACCTTTTGGGTGCCGGCGACATTAAGGGCGCCAGCAAGGCGTTTAGCCAGGGTTTTTGGCTTACCACGATTGTGAGTGTGCTGCTTGCTGTGGTGATGGCTGTGTTTACCGAGCCCATCTGCGCATTCTTCGGCGCCACGCCCGACATCATGACCGATACCGTTGCCGGCGTGCGCACCTTCTCCGTGCTGCTGCCGCTCACGGTCATTGGTCAGATGGTCACCGCCGTCATGCGTGTGGACGAGAAGGTTCAGATCCAGGCCAACCTCATGACCGTGTCTGCCATCGTCGCTATCTGCTGGCTTGCGCTTTCCACGTTTGTGCTCAAGCTTGGCGTTATGGGAGCTGGCGTGTACTACGGTCTTTCCATCGGTATCTGGGCCATCGGTATCTTCTGGTTCATCGGCGGTAAGAAGTCGCAGCTCCAGATCAACGCCGCCGACCTCAAACTCGACATGGCCATCTGCGGCCAGATCATTAAGATTGGTTTCCCGTTCTTTTTGGTGCAAGCTGCCACGTTCATCTTCAACACCGTTGCCAACTCGTTGCTTGGCCAGCTCGGCGGCGACATGGGTTCGCTCTACATCGCGGCCTTTGGTGTGATCAACGGCTACATCCTCTACATTACCATGATGGTCGCCCAGTGCTTCTCGTACGGCCTGCAGCCCATTGCCGCCTTCAACGCCGGCGCCAAGGCGTGGGCGCGCCTCAAGGAAACGCTCTCCTGCACGCTTAAGTACCAGGTCGTGACGCTTGCTGCGGTGTCTGCTGTGCTATGGGTGGCCGCAACGCCGGTCTGCGCCTTTTTTGCTGGTAGCGACCCGGCGCTCGTCGAGGTTGCCGCCAACGCCACGCGCATCGTTATCCTGGCCGTGGCCCTGGGCTATCTTGCCATGACCATGTCGATGTACTTCCAGGCGGTTGAGAAGGTGGGTATCGCCACGTTCACCGGTCTGCTCCGCTACGTGATCTGCTCCGTGCCGCTTATGTACCTGCTTGGCAACATGATGGGCGTTCAGGGTGTCTGGTTTGCCTTGGTGGCGGCTGACGCCATCACTGGCCTTATCTCCATCGCCCTCGCCGTCCGCGAATCCAAGCGACTTGCCACGCTCTAGACTCGGACACGGCCGGCGCGCGATAGTCGAATAAGTCAACTCGCCTGCAAGCCACCACAATGGGGACAGTTCCCATTGTGGTGGCTATTGTTATTTAGGGTCTGAGATTTCGGCTCTATAAATAACGTTTTTGAACTGGGCTACTATAAGATTGTGGAAAACACTACTACAAGATTATAGAAAACACTACTGCAAGATTATGGAAAATGATACTATACGATTATGGTAACAGCGTTATAAGGGGCGTTGATATGGCCGAGTACATTAACAGGGATTTGCATGAGTTGCTCATTCGCATGGCGGGTTGGTTTCCTGTTGTGTCGTTGACGGGGCCTAGGCAGAGCGGAAAGTCTACGCTGGTTAGGCATGCCTTTCCCGACTATTCCTATGTCACGCTTGAGGACCCCCAAACGAGGCGCGCGGCCTTGGAGGATCCGGTGAGTTTTATCCGCAACCGAAAGGGCGGACTCATCATCGATGAGGCGCAATACGCCCCGGATTTGTTCTCGATGATCCAGGTTGTTTCGGATGAGCGGGGAGATGCCGGTCAATACATCCTTACGGGATCGCAAAACTTTTTGATGATGAAAAGCATCGGCCAGTCTCTTGCCGGGCGAGTCGGGATCTTAAAATTGCTGCCATTTTCGTTTCGAGAAGCGGAGAGGGGCCAGCAGGGGCAGTTGGAAGTGGATTTGTTTGCGCTCGAAGGGGGATACCCTCGCCTGCGTTCCGCCGGAATGCCGTCCTCGGTTTATTTCCCCAGCTATATTGATACCTATGTTGAGCGCGATGTTGTGGGCTTGCTTGACGTGCGCAATAAAGCGGAGTTTCATAAGTTACTGTCCATAATTGCCCAGAGCGCCGGTGCTCTCATTAATATATCTTCGCTTTCTCGAGATACGGGTGTGAACGTATCGACCATTAAAAGCTGGTTGTCTATCCTGGAGCAGAGCTACCTGACGTTTTCACTGCAGCCTTATTATGCAAATGCCAGGAAACGTTTGACTAAAACGCCCAAGCTTTATTTTTACGACACGGGGCTGCTCTGCTACTTGCTCAAAATTGGATCACTGGAGCAACTTTTGGAGAGCCCTTATCTGGGGGCAGTTTTCGAAAACCTCATCGTTTCCGAAACGGCGAAGAGCCATCTCAACGTGGGCGAGAATCCCGAGTTGTATTTCTATAGGGACGACGGCAAGCGAGAAATCGATTTGCTCGACTGCACAAACTCAGGGAGTCCCAAGGCTATCGAAATAAAATCATCCAGAACGTATCACGATAAGTACGCCCGCCATTTACAGGCTGTATGCGATGAGATCGACATTGCAAAAGATGCGCGCTATGTTGTGGCCCGCGTGGATTCAACGTATGAGTCGAAAGACTGTAGCGTGGTCTCGGCGCGTGATTGGCTTTTGCGATAACAAGTTCGGCGTATTAACAACTGCCGCGAAGGGTCCGGATCCCTTTCGCGGCGGTTTTTTGCCGATCCGGTGCGCCTCAGATGCAAGTGAGTAGACTTTTTTGGATTTACCGAGCACATCGCGACAAATGCTCGGTAAAACTGCAGGTCAGCGCTGTGGCGATTTGGCGTGTGCTCGGATTCCTGCAAAAAATCTACTCACTTGGTTTTTGCTGTTAGAAGGCCGCCGCGAGGGAAAGTAGTTCCCTCGCGGCGGCCTTGGTGTTTTCCCAGATAAAACCTGCCAAAATAAACCTGTCCCTTTTTGGCAGGTCTCTATTTGGTATGGCTGACCGGTTTGGGCTGTCTTGGAGAAAGCCCATGAGGCGGCACACAGGCTAATCCTGCGTGTCGCCTCCGTACATGTAGACGATAAAGCCGTCGCCGGTGTCTTGGCTGTGATCTTCTAGGATGCGCTTCATGTTGAGGTGCTCGTAGAACTGCCAGTCAGAGTTGCAGTCGCTCATCAGGAAGAACTTGGTGCAGCCTGCCCGGGCGAGCTCGGCGCGGGCAAGGTCGATGAGCGCGCGGCCGAGCCCTTTGCCCTGCCACTCGGGCACGATGATGATGAGGTTGAGCTGGCCCTGGGCATACTCATTGCCCGTGGCGGCAAAGCGGTCGGCCGTGGCCTTCTCGCGGCTGTCGCCAAAGAGCGAGCCCTCGAGCTTGGCGTCGGCGGTCTTTGCCATCTC
Source organism: Collinsella sp. AF15-51 (assembly GCF_003462845.1). Lineage (NCBI taxonomy): Bacteria > Bacillati > Actinomycetota > Coriobacteriia > Coriobacteriales > Coriobacteriaceae > Collinsella > Collinsella sp. AF15-51. The sequence continues at coordinate 20,711 of NZ_QRYG01000027.1, forward strand.
GGTTGCCTGGGCGAACATCTCGTCGTAGCAGGGCACCCACGTGGGATTGGTACGCGGCTTGCCGTCCTCGAAGATGCCGATGCAGCAGGCGGCGATAATGCGGCCCTCGGCCTCGGCGACAAGCGCGATAGGTGAGCGCTGTAGCTGCATGGTGATGTTAAAGCGCGCGCAGAAATCGGCAGCTTCGACGTCACCGCGGTTGCGCAGCGTGTTGCACCACAGCTGGTTGTAGATGGCGGCGATGCCAGCCAGGTCGTCGAGCGTGGCGGCGCGCAGGGTTACGTTGTCAAGGCTCATGGAGGCTCCTTCCAAGGTGGGTCAGGCCACCTCTGAGTGTGACATGGGCGCGCCGTCGCCGCATCAATCATTCGGCAGACGAGTCCCGTTCCCTCGGGGACGGAGGAAAAGGGGCCACGAGCGAGGATTTTCGGACGCTTGCTCGACGAGAGTGGATAATCTCCCACTTTCAGCGCGATCCTAGGCCAAAAACGGGAGATTATCCACTCTCGTGGTAAGCGACCCGCGCGTTATCCATTCCCTTTTTGGTTGGTCGTGCTTGCACTTTAGCGTGCGACAGCGGATAATGCCGAGCATTCGACGATTCAAGCTTAGACTTCTTTGATTGAGGAGGCCCCGCATGGCCATGGAATTTAAACGCAGGCTGCCGATCCCCATGGAGATCCGCGAGGAAATGCCGCTGTCCGCTGAGCTTACTGCTAAGAAGCAGGCATTCGACGCCGAGGTCGCCAAGGTCTTTACCGGCGAGGACGCGCGCAAGGTGCTCATCATCGGACCGTGCTCTGCCGACCGCGAGGACTCGGTCCTCGAGTACATGAACCGCCTGGCCAAAACCGCCGAGGAGGTCAAGGACAAGCTCATCATCATCCCGCGCGTCTACACCAACAAGCCGCGCACCAAGGGCACCGGTTACAAGGGCCTGCTGCACAACCCCGATCCCGAGGCGCCCGACGATCTGCTCGAAGGCGTTAAGGCCATTCGCCACATGCACTTGCGCGTCATCGAGGAGACTGGCTTCTTCACTGCCGACGAGATGCTCTACCCGTCCAACTACCAGTACCTCGTCGACCTGTTGAGCTACGTCGCCGTGGGTGCGCGTTCGGTCGAGAACCAGGAGCACCGTCTGGTGTCGAGCGGCATTTCGGTGCCGGTGGGCATGAAAAATCCTACAGCCGGTTCCACTACCGTCATGCTCAACTCCATCTACGCCGCCCAGGCGCACCAGAGCTTTATCTTCCGCAACTGGGAGGTCGAGTGCGACGGCAACCCGCTCGCGCACGCCGTCATGCGCGGCTACATCGGTCTCGACGGTCGCACTTACCCCAATTACCACTACGAGCACCTGGAGCGCCTTGCCGAGCGCTATACCGAGCACGCCGGCTACGCCAACCCGGCGGCGGTTATCGACTGCAACCATGACAACTCGGGCAAGCGCCCGCTGGAGCAGTATCGCATCTGCAAGGAAGTGCTCGACAGCTGTCGCCGCAACGAATCCATCTCCAAACTGGTCAAGGGCTTTATGATCGAGTCCTACCTGGAGGATGGCAACCAGCCGGTCGACGGCGGCGTCTTTGGCAAGTCGATCACCGACCCGTGCCTGGGCTGGGAAAAGACCGACTATCTGATCCACGAGATCGCGGAGCGTGTTTAGTTACGCGGGTTTACCAACCCGCGTAACGGCTCGACGCTGCGCGCCGCCCAGAGCGACAATTTGTCATTCAAAAGGCAAGGCATGACCAGAAGGTCAATGCCCTGCCTTTTTCATGCCAACTTGTACGCTCTGGACGGCGCTCGCTGTCCGTCCTCTACCTGCGGAGTTGTCCTGCTCCAGGGCACTCATTGGGGACAGACTGAAATGAGTGCTCGCAGAATGAGAGTGGATAGTCTGCCGTTTATAAGTAGTTGTTGGGGACGTTCTTGTTGTTTGACTAGTCGTTTAAGAACGTCCATTACAGTCGAAATTGTCAGCCCGGGCCCGTCTCGGGCTACGATTGAGGCGCGCCCAGAACGGGCCGCCGACCGGGCGCCCGCGCACGGCCGAACGTCCCTGCCCCCGAGAGGGCCCGTTGGGTGCTGCCGGCGCGGGACGCGCCGCCCCCGACGGCTGATAGGAAAGTGCCGGGCAGGTGCCGCGGCTGGTAATGTGAGTGCCGAGGGGGAGGCCATCCGGTCGAACGACTACCGGAAGGATACCACCGTGAAAGCGCCATCCACCAGGCCCGCGGCCGTGCTCGGCCTGGACGTCGGCAAGTCATCGCACTGGGCCTGCCTGATCGACCGCGACGGGGAGGTGCTGGCCAGCGCCCCCGTCCGCAACAGGGAGGCCGAGCTCGACGCGCTGTTCGCCTCCGCGCCCGCCGGCACGCTCGTCGTCGTCGACCAGTTCCGCAACATAGGGTCCCTCGCCGTGAGGCGGGCCCGCGCCGCGGGGCTCGGGGTCGCCCACCTGCCCGGGCTCGCCGCCAGCCGCGCCGCGGGCCTGTTCGCCGGCGAGGCCAAGACCGACGAGCGCGACGCCGCGGTGATCGCGCGGACCGCCCTGGGCGTGCCGGACTCCCTGTCGGGGGTCCCGGGCCGCGGCGAGGCCCTCGAGGCCGCCCGCGCCCTCTCGTCGCAGCGCGACCACGTCGTCGCCTGCGCGACCAGGGACAAGAACCGCCTGCGCGCGGTGCTGCTCGAGTCCTGCCCGGCCCTCGAGGCCGCGGTCGACCTGTCGGACCGGCGGTGGCTGGAGCTGCTCGCCGGGTTCGGCGGGGCGTGGGGGATCGCCCGCTCCGGGGCCGGGGGCCCGCGGGCCGAGGCCGCCGGGGAGGCCGCGGCCGCCTCCACCGCGCCCCCGCCGGCGCTCGTCGAGGCCGAGAACAGGCAGGTCAGGTTCCTGGCCGCCCGGATATCGGAGGCCCTCGACGAGGCCGGGGCCCTCGAGGCCGAGACGGCGGGGCTGCTCGAGGGCGACGATGTTAGCGTCAATATATTTTTCACCATTTTCACCAACGTATTTTCGCCAATCG
>NZ_QRYG01000028.1:0-19212 GCF_003462845.1 Collinsella sp. AF15-51
CGCCTCGCGGTGACATCGTTTTTATGTCAACCTTGGTCTAACAGAGCCAAAAAATATGCGGCAAGGTATTCTTAAATAAAACTATAATCAAATAGTGGGAACAAAGGATTATGATAGTCCCTTTTGTGGGGGCTTGGTTTTTTGTACCCAATTTAAGAATACTTTTGCCTTATCAATTTTGACATATCCGAAAAACAGCAATCACAAACAGGTGTATGCTGTATATGTGTATGTCCGCAAATTATAATCCCCAGTGGTAAAAGTATTTTACTGCTGGGGATTTTTATGCCCTTTTGGGGCTGTAAAAGGAGGACAATCACATGAAAATAATCAATATTGGAATTCTCGCCCATGTAGACGCAGGAAAAACAACATTGACGGAAAGCCTGCTGTACACCAGTGGAGCGATTGCGGAACAAGGAAACGTGGATAAAGGAACTACAAGAACAGACACTATGATTTTGGAACGGCAGCGCGGAATTACCATTCAGACAGCGGTTACTTCTTTTTGCTGGAATGATTATAAAATCAATATCGTGGACACTCCCGGTCATATGGATTTTTTAACCGAAGCATACCGCTCTTTATCTGTCCTTGACGGAGCTGTTTTAGTCATTTCGGCAAAAGACGGCGTACAGGCACAAACCCGTATATTATTCCATGCGCTTCAGAAAATGGACATTCCGACAATTATCTTTATAAATAAGATAGACCAAAATGGGATCGACCTGCGGCGTGTTTACCAAAGCATTAAAGATAAACTTACCAGTGATATGATTGTCATGCAGGAGGTTTCCCTGTCGCCAAAGATAACCATGACCGATATTTCTGATTTGGACAAATGGGATATGATTATTTCCGGAAGCGATGAACTATTAGAACGATATGTTGCAGAGGATTCTTTGGATATACAGGAATTACAATATGAAAAGTGCAAAAGAACCAGATGCTGCTCTTTGTTTCCTGTTTATCATGGGAGTGCAAAAGACAATTTAGGAACAGAAAAACTGATTGAAGCGATTACAGAAACTTTCATTACAGAAACAGACGATATTCAGTCTGAATTATGTGGATATGTTTTTAAGGTTGAGTATACAGAGCGGAAAAAACGGCTTTCTTATTTACGCCTGTATCATGGGACGCTCCATTTACGGGATACCCTGCTGCTGTCAAAAAAGGAAAAAATAAAGATTACAGAAATGTGTATTCCGTCAAATGGTGAAATCGTCCCGGTTGACCATGCCTGTCCGGGAGAAATTGTTATTTTAGCTGATGATACTTTGAAACTGAACGACATTCTGGGAAATGAAAAACTCCTGCCTCACAAAACACGGATTGATAATCCCATGCCATTACTTCGGACAGCGGTAGAGCCGCAAAAGCCGGAGCAAAGGGAAGCCCTGTTAAATGCCCTCACAGAGATTGCTGATACAGACCCTCTTTTGCATTTTGACATTGATACTGTTACACATGAGATTATATTATCTTTTTTGGGAAAAGTACAGTTAGAAGTTATTTGTTCGCTATTAGAAGAAAAATATCATGTGGGCGTGGCTATGAAAGAGCCTTCGGTTATTTATCTGGAAAGACCGCAAAAAAAGCGAGCTGCACGATTCATATTGAAGTGCCGCCGAATCCGTTTTGGGCATCTATTGGTTTGACTGTAACACCGCTTCCTGTTGGAAGCGGAACACAATATAAAAGCGAGGTATCTCTCGGCTATTTAAACCAAAGTTTTCAAAATGCCGTCATGGAGGGTGTGCGTTATGGAATGGAGCAGGGCTTATATGGCTGGGGAGTGACAGACTGCCAAATTTGTTTTGATTATGGAGTTTATTACAGCCCGGTCAGCACCCCCGCTGATTTTCGTTTTCTTGCGCCTGTCGTGTTGGAGCAGGCATTGAAAAAAGCAGGAACACAACTGTTGGAACCATACCTTTCCTTTACCCTTTTTGCACCGCAGGAATATCTTTCACGGGCTTATAATGACGCACCAAAGTATTGCGCAATCATTGAATCAACCAGACTTGAAAAAGATGAAGTTATTTTTAAGGGGGAAATCCCTGCCCGTTGTATTGGTGAATATAGAAATGATTTGAATTTTTATACAAATGGAAGAAGTGTCTGCATTACAGAATTAAAAGGGTATCAGGAAACTTCCGGCGAGCCTGTGTTTCAGCCACGCCGCCCGAACAGCCGTTTAGACAAGATCCGGCATATGTTTCAGAAGATAATGTAACATCTTGCGCAATGCAAACGTTCGGTAAACGCAGAAAAGTTTATGAATGTTGTCCGCAAGTACACCAGCTTTGAAGAACTTACCCCTACCCTTTTGCGTGAGTTTGTGGAGAAAATCGTTGTGCATGAGTGCAGCTATGACGAGAACGGCACACGCAGACAGGACATTGATATTTATTACTCTTTCGTTGGCAAGGTAGACCTGCCCGAATGACCGCCCGACCTATCCGGCGCAATGCGCAAACGCCGGATAGGAACGGCAAAATTTTTTACACTTCTACTACTTCTTTATCACACATCAGCAAACGAGTGGGGCATCTCGGAATCGTTATTCTTGAGCAGGACCTCTCGGCAGCGTTCCAGACGTTTGGCGAGGTCGTCCTCGGTTGCAATCGTAGATAGGATGGCAAACTCGTCGCCTCCCAGACGAAATGCCGCCTCGTCTACCTTCATATACAGCTTGAGATAGAGGCTTACCTGCAAGATATAGCGGTTACCTGCGTCATGTCCAAAGATGTCGTTGCAGTGCTTAAGGTTATCGATGTCGATAAAAGCCATGGTCACGGGCAGTTCCTGTTCCCAGATTTCCTCTAAGGAACGGGCAAAGCCGCCGCGGTTGCCAAGTCCGGTGAGCTGGTCGGTAAAGGCGGTCCTGATCAGATCCTCCTGACGCTCGAGAAGGTCACGGACGGTCTTTTCGAGCGTTTCGGTGTAATTGCTGTCAGTGTCCATGTTGTAAGCGGCTTTCTGAGGTCGGGGCGGATCGCGTCGGGCGAGCTTGTTGTGTACGCGCGTTGTTACTCACGTTTTGCGTGTATCCAGGCCCCTGCCTTGCTGCGTCATTGGGTTCATTTGTCGGCCAGTGTTCTCTGCCAATAACTGCTAAGTAAAAATAACAGTATAGGATTGTATATGGGTGTCCCTGCCGCGGGTGGCTATTATTCGCCAAACGGTAGCGCAACGATGCGCTGTTCGATGAAAAATGCGACTGAGTCGATATATGTTGATGGGTATACTTGTTCCGTTTTAAAACGCAGGAACGGAGATGGTCGCATGGCACAGCCAGGCACGACGCGCACGGTGGGGCTTGCGCTCGAGGGAGGCGGCTACCGCGGTATGTATACGGCGGGCGTGCTCGACGTATGGATGGAGCACGGCTTAACTTGCGACCATATGGTGGGTGTCTCGGCGGGCGCGGCGTTTGGCTACAACTTTAAATCGCGCCAGATCGGCCGCGCCATTCGTTACAACAAGGCCTATTGCGCCGACAAGCGCTATGCGAGCGTGACGAGCTGGTTGCGAACCGGCGATATGTTCAATGCCGAGTTTGCCTATCACGAGGTGCCCATCGAGCGCGACCCTATCGACCTGGAGGCATATCGCGCCTGTCCCATGCGGTTTACGTGCGTGTGTACCGATATCGAGACGGGCAAGGCCGTCTACCATGACCTGCCTTATGGCGACGAGCGGGACATCGAGTGGATCCGGGCGTCGTCGGCGATTCCCGTGGCGACGCGTCCTGTCGCCATTGAGGGCCGCAAGTACCTAGATGGCGGCGTGGCTGATTCCATTCCCAGCGCTTGGCTGTTTGCGCAGGGCTATGACCGCAACGTGGTGGTGCTGACGCAGCCGGCGGGCTATATAAAGCAGCCCAACAGCGTGATGCCCATGCTGCGGCGCATGTTCCGTCACTACCCGGAGTTTGTCGCAGCGCTTGAGCATCGGCATGAGGTCTACAATGCCACGCTCGACGACTTGGCGCGCCGCGAGGCTGCCGGCGAGGTTTTTGTAGTGCGTCCGAGCGAATCGGTGAAGGTGCCGTCGCTGTGCCGCGAGCCCGATGAGCTCGAGCGCATCTACCAGATCGGTCGCCACGATGCGGAGGCGACTTTGCCGGCGTTGGAAGCGTATCTGGCGGGGTAAGGTTCGCATACGGAAAGCGCATCCCGGAATGGACGTTCGAACCGGGATGCGCCTTCCGCTATTGAAGATATGAGGTTGCGAATCAGCTGCTCGGCCTATGCCTATGCCTGCTGCCAGGTGTCGACGAGCTCCTTAGCTGCGGCGTGGGGGTCGTCGGCACTGCAGACGGCGCTCACCACAAAGAAGCCATCGACGCCGGTGGCCTTGAGCTGCGGCAGGTCGGCCGTCTTGACGCCGCCGCCCACCACGATGGGCACGGGGCTTGCCACGTGGAGTGCGGCCAGGTCCTCAAAGCTCTTGGTGATGATGGAACCGTCAGCCGCACGTCCGCAGTCGCGCTTGGTCTCGGTCTCGTGGAGCGGGCCGATGCCCAGGTAGTCGACCAGGCTCATGTCGGCGGTCTTGACGTACTCGAGCATCTCCTCGCAGCGGGCCGAAAGGCCCACAATGGCATCGGGACCCAGCAGCTTGCGACAGACCTCGACGGGAATATCGCTCTGACCCACGTGTACGCCGTCGACGGCAATGCCCTGCTCGCGCGCGGCAAGCACACAATCCAGACGGTCGTCGATCAGCAGGGCGACCTGACCGGTCTTGCCGGCCTGTGCGATTGCCTGCGCGGCATCGCCCGTCAGAGCGATGATCTCGCGGGCGCTTGCCACCTTGGAGCGCACCTGGATGCAGGTAAAGCCGGCGTCGAGTGCCTGGGCCACCACATCGCCCACGGGGCGCCCGAGGGTGTTTTCGGGGCCGAGTACCAGATAGGCGGAGATATCAAGGTTGTCGCGGATGCTCATCGTGCTTCCTCCTGCTTTTTGATCTGCGCTTCCATGCGCTCGAGTTTGCCGGTCATGGTGTCGGTAAATCCGGGTCGAATATCTGCCTTGAGCACGACTTCGGTCCGGATGCCCTTGCTCGCCAGCACAAAGGTTGCGTCGCGCACGACCTGCATGACCTCGTCCCAGTCGCCCTCGATCTCGGTGAACATCGAGCTGGTGCGGTTGGGAAGGCCACTCTCGCGAATGACGCGCACGACCTCGGCGACCTCGGCGGACAGCTCATCGCCGGTGCCGCACGGGGCGATGGCCACGGCGACGAGTGTGTTCATGCCGGCGCTGGTTGTGGACTCGGACATGGCTTATGCCTCCTCGAGTTCGAGTTGGTTGTCGGCAATATCCTGGGCGGTCGCGCGGTAGAGCTCGTCGATAAAGGCGACCTTAAAGCTTGCCGGGGCATCGGCGACGGCGGCGGCACGCGTGCCGGCAACGTTGTAGACGGCGGTGCCGCAGACTGCTGCCGTAAACGGATCGGTAGCACAGGCGTACACGGCCAGCACGCCGCCCTGCGAGCAACCGCAGCCGGTGATCTTGGACATGAGCGGGCTGCCGCCGTGGGATTTGGCCACGGTCGTGCCGTCGGTAATCAGGTCGACTTCGCCCGAGACCACAACGGCGCCGTCGGTGTAGCGAGCGAGCGCCACGGCGGCATCGCGGGCGGCGTCGACCGTGTCGGTGGTATCGACACCACGTACGCGGCTCAGATCGGCCGACTCGCCCTCAAGACCCCACAGGCCGGAGAGTGCGATGATCTCGGAGGCGTTGCCGCGTACGATGGCGGGCTTGTACTGCTTGAGCTCGTTTACCAGCTGGGTGCGCAGGCTACCGATGCCCAGACCCACCGGATCGAGCACCCAGGGCTTGTCGGCGTCGTGTGCCGCCTTGGCCGCGCGGGGAATCGTCTGCTCGTAGATGGGGAAGAGCGTGCCCATGTTGAGATAGATGGCGCCGCCGCCGGCAACGAGCGCCTCGCCCTCGTCGGGCAGATAGGCCATGGCGGCCGAACCGCCCACGGCGAGCTGCGCGTTGGCGACAAAGTCGATCGTCACCGTGTTGGTGATGGAGCCGGCCATCGGATTGGTGGCTCGAATCTCCTCTACGGCCTTGACCATATGTTGCTTAAGCTGTTCCGAATCAATCACTGCACATGCCTCCTTGGCATAGAAAAGGGGCGCTGTGCATAGACAGCGCCCCTGTAAAGGCGGCATGCTCCCTACGCCAGCATTAACTGACAGGTTCAAAGGATTGGGCCCTATGCCCTCTCAGCCTTGTGGTTTGCACCGCCGGCACTCCCGCATCGAATCTGTTGTTCCCTATACTAGCGCACCTGCCAAAAAGGGGCAGGTTTATTTTGGCAGGTGGCAACAGGGGTGCTGCATTTTCCCAGATAAAACCTGCCAAGATAAACCTGTCCCTTATTGGCAGGTCGTTACAATAGACGGGATAAAGAATGACCGAGGGGACCTTATGATCAAACTTGTGCTGACCGATATGGACGATACGCTGATTCCAGCCGGGCATGACGGCGCCAGCGACTACGCCATTGAGGGCATTCATGCCATGCAGGCGGCGGGTCTGCACTTTGGGCCGGTTTCGGGTCGTCAGCCGTCCGCGATGGGCTGGATGTTCAAAAACCGCTCCGAGTGTTTTTCGACCGGTGCGTTCTGTAACGGCCAGGTGATGTTTGTCGATGGCGAGGCGGTTGCCTCGCGCGCAACTGATAACGATGCCCTTATGCGCCTGGCCGACTACCTGGAGCAAGAGACCGACGATACCTATTTGAAGGTCTACCGTCTGGGTGATGACTTTTGGGACAACGACGCCTATTGCGTGACAAGCGATCCCGAGCGTGTGCGTCACGCCATGGAGTCAGGCGGCAACGCGTGGCTCAAGGGCGAAGAGGCTCCCTGTCGCCCTGTCGTTGACGATGCCCCGGTATACAAGGCGAATATCTGGAGTGCCCGTTCGCGCGAGGAGCTCGCCGAGCTGCGCGAGCGTGTTGCCGCCGAGGTGCCGGAGCTCTCGCTCGTGTTTCCCAACAACCGCGTGCGCCTGTTCGACGTTCTTCCGACCGGCTGGGACAAGGGCTGTGCTGCGCTGGAGCTGGCGCGCGCTTTGGGCCTGACGCCCGACGAGGTGGCCGTATTCGGCGATTCCGATAACGATTTGCCCATGATCGATGCCGTTCCCAATTCCGTTGCAGTCGCCAATGCTAACGAGGCCGTCACGGCTGCCGCGCGCTGGCATATCGGCGCTGCGGCAGATGGTGCGGTTGCCGGGGCTCTGCATCAGATTGCCGCCTGCGCCGCGACGGGGGAGATGCCGTCGTTTATGCGTCAGATGGACGCGACGGGTTTCGACGTCACGAACGTCTAGGGAGAAAGCCATGAAGCTCCAGCAGCTCAGATATGTCGTCAAAGTTGCCGAATGCGGCAGCATCACCGAGGCCTCGCGCCGGCTCTTTGTGTCGCAGCCTTCGATTACCGCGTCAATTCGCGATCTCGAAAACGAGATGGGTGTACACATCTTTGAGCGCACCAACAAGGGCGTCATTGTGTCCGAGGAAGGCGAGACCTTCTTGGGCTACGCGCGCCAGGTGCTCGACCAGGCCGACCTGCTCGAGGGCAAGTACAAAGGCACGTCCGAGCAGGTGCCGCACTTTAGTGTGAGCTGCCAGCATTATTCCTTTGCCGTTAATGCATTTGTCGATGTAATCCGCGAGTTCGATGCCGCGCGCTACGACTTTACCCTGCGCGAGGAACAGACCCACGAGATTATCGAGGACGTCGCGCATATGAAAAGCGAGCTCGGCATCCTGTATCTGTCGGAGCACAATCGCGAGGTCATCGAGCGCATGCTGGCGGCCAACGAGCTCGTATTCGAAGGACTCTTCTGCGCTACGCCGCATGTCTTTGTGTGCTCCGACCATCCGCTGGCGGGTCGCTCGAGTGTGACGCTCGAGGACTTGGAAGACTACCCGTTCCTGTCCTATGAGCAGGGCAGCTACAACTCGTTTTACTATTCCGAGGAGCTGACCTCGACCTTTGAGCGCCGCAAGAATATCCGCGTGCGCGACCGTGCGACGCTGTTCAACCTAGCTATGGGCCTTAACGGTTACACGGTGTGTTCGGGCGTGATCAGCCATGAACTTAACGGCCCCGGTATTATCTCGATTCCGCTCGATGTAGACGAGTACATGGAGATTGGCATCATCACGCGCAAGAACACGACACTTACGCGCTACGGGCAGGCCTATATCGAAGCGATTCGTCAGCACATCTAGACTGCTGCGTTCTGCGCGGGTCAAATCTCTTTATGGCAGTCCAAACTGATATAGGAAGCATCTATATCAAACTGTTATAAACATATATTTTACGATGTCCATATGAGCGCTCATACTCTGTCCCAGTAAAGCAACCAATGCAAAGGGAGATATCTATGAGCACTTCGATTCAACCGAACGCGCCGTTTCGTGCCGATATCGTCGGCAGTTTTCTTCGTCCGCAGGCTGTAAAGGACGCCCGTGCCGCCTATGTCGCGGGTAAACTCGACGCTTCCGGCCTTAAGGCCGTCGAGGACGAGGCCATCCGCGACTTAGTGGCCAAGCAGAAGGCTGCCGGCCTGCAGGTGATTACCGATGGCGAGTTCCGCCGCAGCTACTGGCACCTCGATTTTATGTGGGGCCTCAACGGCATTGAGCGCCGCGCCTCGCGCACGGGCTACATGTTCCACGATGAGGAGACTACCGCCGACACCGCCGTGGTAACCGGTCCCATTAGCGGCGAGAATCATCCGTTCGTCGAGCACTTCAAATTTATCAAGTCGCTCGAGGGAGAGGGCCAGGTCGCGCGCCAGACCATTCCGGCGCCGATCCAGACGTTCTCCGAAGTCACACTCGACCGCTGCGATGGCCAGCAGGAGAGTCTGCACGCCGTCTACAAGACCGACGAAGAGCTCGTCGATGCCATTGCCGCAGCATACCGCACCGTGATTGCTGACCTGTATGCCGCGGGCTGCCGCAACATCCAGTTTGATGACTGCACCTGGGGCATCTACTGCGATACCGATTTTGTTGCCAAAACCGGCATGAGCCCGGTCGACCTGCAAAAGGTAAGCGAGCTGGGCGTGGCGCTCAACAATGCCGCCATCGAGGGCAAGCCCGACGATCTGGTTATCAACACGCATGTATGCCGCGGCAACTACCACTCCACCTACGCTTTTGAGGGCGGCTACGACCCCATCGCGCCGTACCTGTTTGCGCGTGAGGACGTTGACGCGTTCTATCTGGAGTTCGACACGCCCCGCGCCGGTGGTTTTGAGCCGCTCAAGTACGTTGCTCCCGGCAAGAAGGTCGTGCTGGGCTTGGTGACCACCAAGGCGGCAGAGCTCGAGAACGAGGATGTTATCGTCGAGCGCATCCGCGAGGCGGCAAAGTACGTGCCGCTCGAGAACCTGTATCTGTCTCCGCAGTGTGGCTTTGCCAGCTGCGAGATTGGCAATAAGCTGACCGAGGACGAGCAGTGGGCAAAGATTGCGCTGGTCAGGCGTATTGCCGAGCGCGTTTGGAAATAGCGCTAGCGTTTGCAGGTGGCGGCGCGTGCGAGGTACTGCATATCGCGTACAATGGTTCGGATCGTATCGTTCGGGCAGGTTATCCGATATGCCTGATCGCCCTTCCATTCGAAAGGACTTCCATGTCCCAATCCTCGACGCCCGCCGTCACCGATGCCATCTACGATGCATCGTCGCTCGGCCGCCCGCGCATGTTCGTGTTGGGTTTGCAACACATGTTTGCGATGTTCGGAGCCACGGTGCTCGTGCCCGTGCTCACCGGCCTTTCCGTTTCGACGACGCTTCTGTTCGCCGGCATCGGCACACTGCTGTTTCATTTTCTATCGCGCGGTAAGGTGCCCGCGTTCCTGGGCTCGTCGTTTGCCTTTATCGCGGGTTATGCCGCCATTGCACCCAACGGCGAGGCCGAGCTTTTGCCCTACGCTTGTCTGGGCGTTGCTTGTGCCGGCCTGCTCTATCCGGTGCTTGCGGCCCTGTTCCGCGCCTTTGGCGCCAAGCGTGTCATGCGTTTCTTCCCGCCGGTGGTGACCGGTCCCATCGTCATTTCCATCGGCTTGATCCTGGCAAGCTCTGCCATTGCTAACTGCCAGACCAACTGGTTTGTTGCTGCTATTGCCGTTGCCGTGATCATCATCTGCAACATTTGGGGCCGCGGCATGGTCAAGATCGTGCCGATTCTGCTGGGCGTTGTGGTGAGCTATGCCGTTGCGGCGGTGCTGGGCGAGGTTGATTTTTCGGGGGTTGCCGCCGCGCCGTGGGTCGGTCTACCTGTCGTGTGGGACAACACCGTGTTCGCGCTCTTTGGACCGCAGTTCGATAGCAGTCTTGCCACGACGGCCATTATCACCATCATGCCACTGGCCTTTGCGACCATGATTGAGCACATTGGAGATATTTCCGCCATTGGCTCTACCTGCGAACGCAATTACATTGCCGATCCCGGTCTGCACCGTACCCTGCTCGGCGATGGCCTGGCGACTATCTTGGCATCGCTCTTTGGCGCCCCTGCCAATACGACGTATGGTGAGAACACCGGTGTGCTTGCCCTGACGCGCGTGTTCGACCCGCGCGTGATTCGCATTGCCGCCTGCTGTGCCATTGTGCTTTCGTTCTGCCCCAAGTTTGCTGCGGTGATTGCCGCCATGCCGGCGTGCGTTATCGGCGGTGTGTCGCTCGTGCTCTACGGCATGATCAGCGCCGTTGGTGTACGTAACCTCATCGAGAACCAGGTTGATTTCCAGAACAACCGCAACGTGCTGGTGGCGGCTCTGGTGCTCGTGCTTTCGCTCGGCATTGCCTACAGTACCACCGGCGCCATTGTGCTGGAGCTGGGCGGCGTGACGATTTCGCTTTCGGGCCTTGCCGTGGGCTCGCTGGTGGGCATTGTGCTCAACGCCATCCTGCCCGGTAACGACTTTGAGTTCGACGTTTCCGAACTCGAGGAAGCCGCCGAGTAACGGCTGGCTGTTGATAGGGCTTACTATGGCTCCCATGCGTGCTGCAACGTGTGGGAGCCATTTTTAGTGCGTGAGTATCCAGTGGATGCCATGCGCCATGCGCAGGTCGGTCTGGGCAAAGTGATTGCCGGGGTTGAGTTCGAAGGCCGCGGGGATGCCTCGGTCGCCGAGCAGCTTTTCCATTGCGTGCGTATCGTCGAGTACGTGCCGCATCATGCGGTTGGGTGTCTTGGTCTCCTTTTTGCCGAGCGACAGATAGACGGCGCTGGGCGTAGCTGTCATCGCGTGGTTATGCGCATAGTCGATAAAGCCGGGAAACCACAGGGACCCCGATGCGCTTGCAGCGCGGTCAAAGGCATCGGTCTGCCAGAGGGCCCAAAGCGAAAAGAGGCCTGCCAGCGAGTAGCCGGCAATGCCGCGCCAGGTGGGCGGCCGAGGAAGCGACGACTCGACCTGGGGGATTATCTGATTCAGCAGCTCATCAAGAAAACCGGATGCCTGACCGCCAAAGGGCTCGGCATCGCGCACGGTTCCGTCGCATCCCCAGGGGCTCAGCTCGCGATTCCAGTTGAGGCTGCCAATGCCGACAAGCGTGAAGGGCGGGCAGTTGAGCTCTCGGCAGCGTTCATAAACCTCCGTGCCGTCGCCCATGACCGCGGGAAGATAGATGACTGGTGCGCTTTCGGCATGCTGTGCATGAATGGTTATCTGCTTTTGATGCGCTTCCATGACGGGCTTCTCTCGGCGTTGTGATATCGACGGCCCCCATTGTCGCACGCCGGCTCATGCAGGTTGGGCTAGACCAAAGACAATCTCGTGCATACCCTGCGGACGCATATGGAAAACGCCACCGCCGGAGGGGAGCTCGGCGGTGGCGTTGTTAAACGGTGCTGGGGCTCGGGGTCTTCGCGGGAGCTGCCATGTGCGCAGAGGCGTCTAAGAGCGCTTGCGGCTCGCCATGGTGCCTGCGGCGATAGCGGCTGTTCCCGCAAGGACGGTTGCCACGATGGCCGCACCCGAGGTGTCGCCGGTTGCCGCGAGCACGCCGGTAGTCTTGGCTTTCGTGGTTGAAGCCGCAACGGCCTTGGTCGGCTTTGAGCCCTCAGGCTTGGGGTTCTGCTTGGACTCCGCGGGCTTGGTCTCGTCGGGCTTGGGGTCTTCCGGCTTGGCTACCTCGGGAGGTGCGATGGTCGTGCTTTTGGCGACTGCTTTGATATAGAGGGAGTCGACCGTGGCGTCGCCCGTGCCGATGGCTTGGCCTGCTTCGTAGATGCCGTCACGGAGCTTGCGATAGTCAATGACCTTGCCGCCTTCGGGCGTCTGGATGGCGGCGTTCTCAATCTTGATGGTGCCGATTGTCTTGCCGTCCGCGCTCATGGCAAGGGCGAAGATCGCCGCCGTGTCTCCTTCGGCCGTGACCTTGCTGCGGACAATGGAGATGGTCGCGGGCATAATGCCCTCGCTGGTCTGGGCGACGATGCCGATGTTCTCGCCTTGGGGTTCGCGCCTCGTCTCGCCATCTTGGTTTTCGCTGTAGGGGGTGGGGCCGTCGCCGTTCTCGACATAGCGGGCTATGGCCTTGACAACGGAGTCGCTGATGTAGATGTGGCCACCCTTCTCGTTGGGTCGATCGTTTCTGGTGGAGAATGCAGCCGAAACCTCGCCTTCCGCAAACGCGTCCACGGTGGAGCCGTTCTTGACGACGATGTCGTCCTGGTAGGTGAAGAGGGCGATGGCGCCACCGTATCTGCCTTTACCTGCACGGACCGTCACGTTTGCATGATCGAGGGTGATGCCCTTGTGGGCATAGACGCCATATTCAACACCGTTTACGTTGAGGGAGGCGTTTGTGGCTGCGAGGCTGCCCTTGGCCTCGACGGCAGCGTCTTTCTCTGAGCTTGCCTTGACCTGGCTGCCGTCCGAGATGTTGATATTGCCGCCGCTCCAAAGGGCCTCACCATCGGCTGAGCTTGCCTCGACCGTCCCGCCACCCTTGATGGTGAGGTTCTTGTCGGTTCCAATACCCTTGTCCTCGGTAGCTCTGGCGGTGACGGCTCCGCTGTCGTCAATCGTGATATTGCCGTTTGCCCTGATGCCATCCGATGCACCCGTGGCGTTGACGTTGCCCGAACCTTTGATAGCGAGATCACCCCCGGCATTGATGGCATCAGACCCAGTGCTCGTGGCGTTGACGGATCCGGCTCCGTCGATGTTGATATTACCCGTGGAGAGGATAGCGTCCTCAGTAGATGTCACGCTGAGCGTGCTGCCCGCGTCGCCTTGGATATTGAGCTCGGCATTCTCGTTAGTGCCATGAGAAGCCTTGATGCCTTCGATCCAGTCGGCAGTGACGATGTTGGTTCCCGAGTAATTCACGTTGAGCTTGCCTGCGGCCTGGATCTCGCCGCCGTTATAGTTGTTGAGCTTCAAGTCGTCGGCGCCGTCCCACGACCAGGTACCGGCCTCGTCGCTCGCCGCGGTGTTGTACTTGTTGCCGCCGACCTTGACCCATTCCGCTGCGAGCGAGACGCTCGGCATGAGCAGCGAGCTCACCGTGAGCGCGCACACGGCGCCCGCGACGATGCGGCGCGTCACGCGGCGCCAGCTGCCGTGCGCGAGTCCTATGCGACGGCGAACGTCGGGTTCGGCAACATGGGTTCCGGCGGTAGCGTCATTGCGTTTGGGGGTCGTGAACAAGGCTGCCATGGTTGCTCCCGTTCTCATAGGGCCTATACGACTAGATTCAGCGTATCTGCTGGATGTTGCCGGCGGTAGTGCCGTTTGGAGGGCAAAATGGCCAAAATGGGGGAGAAATAGGCCGCACGCCGGCGCAGGGACCGACGCTAAAAGAAAAGCGCGGGGCCGCATGGCGACTCCGCGCTTTATTGTTCAGCTTTTGCAGCCTTGCCCTTACGCTACGAAGAAGTAGACGAGAAAGGTAAGGGCCGCGATCCACCCGTCCTGTGCGAAAAAGTGTTTACGAGCGTTTGCGACTCGCCAGGGCGCCTGTGACGATAGCGGCCGTTCCTACAAGGGCGGTCGCTATGATGGCTGCGCTCGAGGCGTCGCCGGTTGCCGCGAGCTTGCCGGTGGTCTTGGCTCCCGTGGCTGCAACTGCAACGGTCTTGGTTGTCTTCGTGCCCTCGGACTTGGAACCCTCGGGCTTGGTCTCGCCTGGCTTCTCCTCGGGTTTGATCTCCTCGGGAGGCACGGTGACCGTGCGCTTGGCGACAGCGGCGTCATAGGGGGAGTCGATCGTGGCGTCGCCCGTGCCGATGGTTTGACCTGCCTCGTAGGAGATGCTGGGGCCGTACTCTTCTTCGTAGCGATAGTTAATGATCTTGCCGCCTGCGGGCGTCTGGATGGGAGCGCCTTCGATCTCGATGGTGCCGATCGCCTTGCCATCCTCGCTTATGGCAAGAGCGAAGATTGCCGCCGTGTCTCCCTCGGCCGTGAGCTTGCTGCGGACGATCGAGATACTCGCGGGCGTGATGCCCTCGTAGGTCTGGGCGAAGATACCGATGTTCAGACCCCTAGGCTCAGGGATGACCTCGCCGCTTTGGTCGTTGCTGTAGTGATCGGGGCCATCGCCACCGGTCTCGACATAGCGGGCTATAGCCTTAACAACGGAGTCGCTGATGTAGATGTGGCCGCCAGCGACGTTTGGCTGGTGGTTTCTGGTAGAGATTGCAACCGAGAATTTGCCTTCTGCGAACGCGTCCACGATGGAACCATTCTTGATGACGATGTCGTCCCCGTCAGTGATGAGGGCGATGGCCTGGCCGCCGCTCGCGCTTGTGCGGACCGTCACGGTCGCGTGATCGAGCGTAACGCCCTTGTAGGCATAGACACCATATTCAACACCGCTTGCGTCAAGGGAGGCGCTCGTGACCGCGAGACTACCCTCAGCGTCGACGGCAAGATCTCCCTGGGAGCTTGCCTCGACCTGGCTGCCGCCCGAGATGTCGATGTTGCCGTCAGCCCAAATCGCCGCTTCTTCTATCGAGCTTGCTTCTACCTTGCCACCGCCTTTGATGATCAGGTCACTGCCCGCGGCGATGCCGTAACCTTCGCTTCCTTTAGCGATCACTGTGCCAGAGGAATCGATGGTGGTCTTGCCCTTGGATTGGATGCCTTCGGTACCGCCCGTTGCATTCACGGTGCCCGAGCCCGTGATAGAGAGATCGCCCTTTGCCTCAATTCCGTCGGAAGTAGTGCTTGTGGTGTTCACAGTGCCTGGGCCAGAAATGGAGAGGTCGCCTGTGGATTTAATTGCATCGGCCTCAGCTGTCACATTGAGCTCATCCGTGCTATTCGAGCTCGTTATGTTCAACTCTGCTTTCTGGCTAGTGCCATCCTGCGCCTTGATGGCGGCTCCGGTGTAATCGGGCTCGGTTTTCACGGTGTTCTTGCCCTCGTAGGCAATGTTGAGCTTGCCCGCAGCCTGGATCGCACCGCCGTCATAGCCGTTGAGCTTCATATCGTCGGCGCCGTCCCAGCTCCAGGTGCCGGCGGCGTCTCCCGTGGGCCCCGCGGCCGCTTCGTGGCGGACGCCGCCAACGTCCACCCACTCCGCCGCGAGCGAGACGCTCGGCATGAGCAGCGAACTTACCGTGAGCGCGCAGGCCAGGCCGCAGACGATGCGGCGCGTCACGCGGCGCCAGCTGCCGTGCGCGAGCAGCGTGCGACGGTGCACGTCGGGCTCGACAAAATGGGCTCCAGAGGTTTTGTCATTGCGCTTGGGGGTCGTGAACAAGGCGGCCATGGTTACTCCCATCCTCATAGGGCCTATGCGGTTATATCCAGCATATCTGCAGGATGTAGCCGTCGGTAGTGCCGTTTGGAGAGCAAAACGTCCAAAACTTGCGAAGCAATACATCGCGCGTCCGTGTGGTGCCTGGCTTTAAAGGCAAAGCGCGGAGCCGCTCGATGCGACTCCGCGCTTTGCTGTTTGGTATTGCGAATCTTGCGCCTACGCTACGAAGAAGTAGACGAGGAAGGCAAGGGCTGCGATCCACATGAGCGGCTTGATCTTGGAGGCCTCGCCCTTAAAGAGCG
Source organism: Collinsella sp. AF15-51 (assembly GCF_003462845.1). Classification (NCBI taxonomy): domain Bacteria; kingdom Bacillati; phylum Actinomycetota; class Coriobacteriia; order Coriobacteriales; family Coriobacteriaceae; genus Collinsella; species Collinsella sp. AF15-51. The sequence goes on from NZ_QRYG01000028.1 coordinate 16,085, forward strand.
CGACGATCACGTAGGCGATAAAGCCCAGGCCAATGCCGGAGGAGATGGAGTAGGTGAAGGGCACGCCGGCGACAATCATGAACGCCGGGAAGCCCTGCGACACGTCGGACCAGTCGATCTCGGAGGCCTCGCTCATCATGAGGTAGCCGACGTAGACCAGAGCACCGCAGGTGGCGGCACTGGAAACGATGGTGACGATGGGGGAGAAGAACGCGGCGAGAATGAACAGCACGCCGGTGGTGACGGAGGTGAGGCCCGTGCGACCACCGTCGGCAGCGCCAGAGGTGGACTCGACGAAGGTAGTGATGGAGGAGACGCCCATAAAGCCACCGGCAGCAGCGGCCACGGAGTCGACGACCAGGATGGGACGGATGTCCTCGACATTGCCGTCCTCGGTCAAGAACTCGCCCTGCTTGGCGACGGCCATCGCGGTGCCCATGGTGTCGAAGAAGTCGCTCATGAGCAGCGAGAAGGCAACGACGAGCAGCATCGGGTCGGTCAGGACCTTCACGATGGCAAGGTTGCCGTCGGCAGTGCTGGCAAACGGGGCGCCGAAGGTCGAGAAGTCGAGCGGTGCGATGAGGCCCTCGGGCGCATGGGTGACGCCCAGCGGGATTCCGGCGATAACGGCGACGATGATGCCGATGAGCAGCGAGCCCGGCACGTTGCGGGAAGCCAGGGCAACCGTCACGACGATGGAGATGATGCCGACGATAAAGGTGGGGGAGGCGATGTCGCCCAGGCCGACGAGCGTACCGGCGCCAGCGGTGATGATGCCGGCGTCGCACAGGCCGATCATGGCGATAAACAGGCCCAGACCCACCGAGATGGCGTGGCGCAGGACCACGGGGATGGCGTCCATGATGGCCTCGCGCAGGCCGCACAGGACGAGCAGCAAGATGACGATACCCTCGAGGAAGATAACGCTCATGGCCACGTGCCAGTCGCCGCCGCACATGGTGGTGGCGATGCCCGCGATCATGGCGTTGATGCCCAGACCCGACGCGCAGGCGAGCGGGCGGTTGGCGAAGATGCCCATGCAGATGGTCATGATGCCGGCGCCCAGGCAGGTGGCGCAGGCGAGCGCTCCCGCATCGATGCCAGCGCCCGAGAGCACTGCGGGGTTGACGGCGATGATGTAGGCCATCGCCAGGAATGTTGTCAGTCCAGCGCGAAGTTCGGTCCCGATTGTGGACTTGCGCTCACTGACGTGAAAAAGTTCGTCCATGCATACCCTTTCCTTGTTCGGCCCCGAGTTTAGGCCGATTGACACGAACTCACTTACTATATCGTCTTTACAACCTTGCTGTTCCTCGCATGTTGATGTTCGGCGCTTTGTAACAGACGGACGGTATTTATCGCATGAAAATGTGTGGGTACCGTATACTTAAGCGGTTACAACGACCCCTATGGAGGAACGTATGATTAAAGAGCTTTGCCACGATGAGGCTATCCTGTCCCAGCGTTGCGAGGTTGCGACCGTCGAGGACGAGTCGGTTGCTCAGGACCTGATCGATACCATCAAGTCGCTCGACGATGCCGGCTGCCTTGCCGCTAACCAGATTGGCGTTACCAAGAAGGTCTGCGTCTACCTGGACGACGCCGGCGAGCCCCACGTGCTCTACAACCCCCGTCTGGTGTTTGGCCTGGGCGCCAGCAAGATGGAGGAGAGCTGCCTGACGCACGAGGAGGTCACCAAGTCCACGCGCTATATCAAGTGCAAGGTTGCCTTTGACCAGATCGTCGACGGCAAGATGCGCGAGCGCAAGCAGGACTTTGTGGGCTTCGAGGCGCAGATGATCCAGCATATGATCGATCACTGTCTTGGCAAGCTTGTCTAGGGCGACCACAGCACCGCACTTCGTCGTTTTTGGTCCGGGCGTGACATTGTTGTCATGTCCGGGCTTTTGTGTTTAGCGCCTTTTTGTTTGGTGACAATGAACTTAGCAAGAACGTAAAGCTAGGAGGCGCTATGTGTACGAGCATTCGATTTACCGATAATTCCGGCAACATGTATCTGGGCCGCAACCTCGACTGGAGCTTTGACTACGGCCAACAGGTTCGCGTGATGCCGCGCGGGTTTCACATTCCGTATTCGTTTATCGACGACACGACAGCGGCACACGCGGTGATCGGTATGTGCATCGATTACAAGAACTACCCTATGTTCTTCGACTGCGGCAACGATGCGGGCCTCGCCGTGGCGGGTCTCAATTTCCCGGGTTATGCCGAGTATGCCGAGGACCCTGTCGACGGCAAGACCAATATCGCGGCCTATGAGTTTCCCCTGTGGGTGGCAGCGACGTTCTCGACGGTCGATGAGGTCGAGGCCGCGCTGCGCGACACGGTGATTGTCGCCAAATCTGCCGGAGAGGGGCTGGGCGTGTCGCTGCTCCATTGGATTATCGGCGACAGCCAGCGTAGCATCGTGGTCGAGATGATGGCTGACGGCCTGCATGTATACGACGATCCGGTCGACACCCTTGCCAATCAGCCCACCTTCCCGTGGCATATGGAAAACCTACGCACTTATATCACCGCCACAAGCGATTTTCCGCAGACGGCGACGTGGCGTGGCGCCGAGCTTAAGCCCTATGGAGCCGGTGCCGGCATGCGCGGCATTCCCGGCGACTGCTATTCGCCGAGCCGTTTTGTAAAGGCAGCGTACCTCAACGCCAATTACCCGCAAAAAGACAGCGAGACCGAAAACGTCGTCCGCATGTTCCGTTCACTCGAGGGCGTGGTGATGATTGAGGGGGCGTCCAGGATGGGCGATGGCAAGTTCGAGAAGACTATCTATACCGGATGCTTTAGCGCGCGCACGGGCAATTATTACTACGCGATGTATGAGGATCCGTCGATTCGCTACGTGAGCCTGATGGATGCCGAGGGCGCGAGCCCCGATAGGCTTGTGGTTCCCGAGCCGCGTCGTTCGTAGCCGAGGGCTTTACTGAAATGCAAAGCGCCCCTGCATCTCCTGTGAGGTGCAGGGGCGCTGTCGTTGATGCGCGACGTCGCTAGAAGTTGGCGTCGTTGAGCTGGGCGCTCTCGAGGCCGTCGAGCAGTTGCTGTTCGGGGCTTATAGGACAAAATGTGTGTCCCGATAGAACATCCGTTTCCATCCATTA
>NZ_QRYG01000029.1:0-14449 GCF_003462845.1 Collinsella sp. AF15-51
CGATTCGGTCGCACGGAGAGCATTTCCCAGTTGACAAAACTATAGGAACACCCCCCGCATTAAATTTGCGCTCGTCGGTAAGAACACCGGATAAAAACAAGAACAACGCAACAGAAAAGTTGAGGAATGGGCGAATGGCGACCGACGCGGCACATTGAGGAAGACAGTGGATAAGCACCACTGCGGAAATCGCAAGCCCACGAAGAGCTTGAAGGTAGCGATCCTTGGCCATCTAGGCTCTCCTTCCAACGAGTCTCTTTAGTCGTCGTTTAATACCACCAAGCTTGCGGCGGACACGCTGCCAGAGAGTGGGACGGAAATCCCACTTGTCCATGAGATCTGGGATGGAAAGCCCGGCAGACACGTCGTTCAAGAACTCGTCGCGCTTTGGATAAGGCGTGACAGAATGGACGAGGCTAGGGTTGCCCGCGATTACCCCATCAAGCGTCGCCGGACCGTTTGCAGTAAGCCCAGAAATAGCCTCGAATGCCCGCACGCCCTTCTCGGTATTGCATAGGACGGCAGATACGCCCTTGGAGTTGTCGACCTCGGGATGGGTATTCTGGAACCCCCAGAAATCACCGAGCGTGATATCGGCGCCGCTGGAGCGCTTTGCTGGACATGCCAGACAGGACGAACGAAGGCTCGCATTGGCCAGAAACGCTTTCATGTACCAGTCTTTGCCGAATATCTGGGACTCGGTGTCCCCGGTGTTGTCTTTCTCCGCTATGTGCTTGTACATAGCGGAGTAAGACAACCATCCGGTTGTCTTACTCCGCATATTGACGTCGCAGACGTCCGACCCGAAGGCCTCACCACGGTAGTCGACCCAGCGCGACCAGAGCTCTGGAGACGGAACACCGTGGCAGATGACGTCGACGCCGAGGAAGAGGTCAGAGTCGGCGAGTTTCCCCAGGTATGAGCGCATGCCAGCCACCTGACATGCAGTACCGGCAAAGAGCGCCGGCCTGCCTTCACGCAGGGCAGCGCGGACGCCCTCGAAGACGCCGCGGCCAACCGCACTCTGAACGTATTTCGAGCGCATAACGGCGCCGAGCGCCGGCCTGTCCTCCACGAGCACGTGACGAAGCTCGCGGCAACCGTCCGTCCACGCGGCGCCCGCCACAACACCGCCGCGCGAGAGAGCGTCACCGGCGAGTAGACCGAACACGCCGCCCGACGACGATCTATCGAGCAAGCCGACGTCATGAGCCTTCGCCCAGAGGGCGAACTCGCACCCGTCCTCCCCAGGGGCGTTGAGCGCCGGGCATACGGCGTCGCACGCCCCGCAGCCTACGCACCCGGAGGCGTCGACGGTGGGGTGTAGGAAGCCACAATCATCGGGTTCCATGGAGATGCATGACTTGGGGCAGCGGGCAGCGCACGCGCCGCAGCCGCAGCAACGGTCGCCAAGCGAGACGACCCTCGGGGATTTCTCGGAATCATTCATGATGGACCCTATCTAAGGAACGGGAGACGAGAGACGACCGCGATACGTTCGTCCTTCGTTAGGACGGCGAGCCAAAGGGCGACGGCGAAAAGCGCGCTGTAAACGGCGCCCCACTCGAGGAACGCGGGCCATCCGTTGACGGGCAGGACCGCCGTGCCAGCGAGGCAGGCGACGGTGACGGCAGCCCAGGCGAGCAGCACCGGCAGGTTCCGCTTCCAGAAAAAGAGCATGTCGAGACCGACCCGCTTCTGGTAGTACCAGTTCATCCACAGTCCGTTGCCGAGCACGATGCTGACGACATAGGCGATCGCGGGGGCCCACGGCCCCAGCGCCGGGGCGGCCGCGGCGGTGAAGGCAACGTTCCCGACCGCCATCGCAAGGTAGACGAGACTCCTGGCGTGGTGCATGTTCTTGGCCCTCTGGATCTCGATGCCGACGTTCTGACAGAGGGGCACCATGACGGGTAGCGTCATGGCGAGCACGAGCCAGTAGGCCTCGGCGAAGCCCGGGCCCGCCCACCTCGTCACGAAAAACTTCCCAAGAATAGCGAAACCTCCGTACACCCAGCAAAACAGTACCATCTGGTAGCGGCCCACGCGCGTCATAAGGCGAGTGAGCTCGGCGTTGTCGTCCGAGGTGGCGACGATGCGGTTGACCTTCGGAATGAAGACGTTCGACATCGTGGTGGAGAGCGAGTAGAAGACCTGGCGGATGTTCACGGCCACCGCGAACAGCGATACCGCAGTCGCGCCCGAGATGGCCCCCAGCATGATGTTGGGCACGCTCTGATTGACCATCTCGCAGACCTGGTTACCGAAGATCCAGGCACTGAAGGCGGCGATGCCGCGCATGACGCCCCAGTCGGCGCCCCTGAGCTCGAAGCGCATGCCCAGCACGACGATGGCGTAGCGCGCGTTGAGGGCGAGCAGGACGAGGTTCACCGCGAGCTGTGCTAGGGCAACGCCCACGGGCCCCATACCGGCGGCCAGCAGGGCCCAGGCGCACAGCGGCGTCGCAAGCGTGGTGACGAGCTGCCTGGTCTGCTGGTAGACGAAGCGCTCGTGCGCCGTGATGTAGGAATTGAACACGACGGTGAACAACGTCGAGGCGACGTTGAGCGTCATGATGGCGAGCAGCTCCCGGGCGAGCGAGACCTGCGCCTCGGTGAACCCGGCCGAGAACACCGCGCCGGCGTTTGCGGAGAAGCCCATGCCGAGGGCGACCGCCGCGGCTGTGACGGCGACGTAAAGCGTGAGGTACATGCCGTTCAGGTGCCGGATGTCGCGCTCGCCGCCGTGCGCCACCGTCTGCGTGTAGAAGCGCACGTAGGCCTCGGAGAAGCCGAAGGACAGGAGCGTCAGCGAGAAGACAAAGGAGTTCGAGCTCTGGAAGACGCCGTAGTCCGCCTGCCCCACGTAGGACAGTAGCATTGGCGTGTAGACGAGGTTGACGAGGTTCTTTGCGAGGATGTTGGCGTAGCCGAGGAGGGCGCCCGCCTTACGCTGGCTAGCCACGGGCGGCCTCCGAGGGAATGCTCAATCCACATCTATCGAGGAATTCAACAACGATCTTCCTCTGAGCTGCCAACCTGTCATACGCCTTTGAATAGTCACTCTCGAGCAGTTCCGAATTACATACGGAAAGAATTGACCGCTCAACGAAAGAAACACCCAGCTCGCTGGCTAGCGTGTCGAATCGGCTGCTCATGTCTGGACCAGTGGACTCACGAGGGCAATAAATCAGCGGCTTCCCGAACAAGATCGAGAAAATTGATCCGTGATATGAATCTGTCGCTACAAGCTTTGCGTGACGGACGGCATAGAGGAACTCTGAAGGCCCGAGGGCGTAGTAGCGCGCATCCCCTAGTAAATCGACCCTCTTGCAGCTAAGTGAATCACAGATTTCGGCAACCCTCTCTTCGTAAGCTGCACTCCCGAGGAAGTACGTCAATACATAATCATTTGGAAGCCCGCAGTGCGGCTCTTTTTCATACCTTTCCCACCAGGAGCCGTCAAACATCAGTGTTGGGTCAATCAACACCTCGGCCTTTAAGCCGTACAGACTGTTTATAAGCTCGGCGCTCTTCTGCTCACGAACGGACAGCCTATCAAACCCGTCGAAATAGCCGTGGAACAGCTCACGCTTCTCCTCGGGAATCGTCGGAGCTGCCAAGCTTGGCGAAAAAGCAATGCGCTTTTCTCTTGGCGAAAACGTGAGAAACATAGTGGAGTTAGCGTCAGGGGAATACGGAGACCAAACTTGGTCGCTCCCAGCAACGAAAAAGTCATAGGATTTAATGTCACGTGGAGGGTTGGAATCAGATATAACCTCCCGGCTAAAGGAAATGTTACGGGAATTGAAATCCTCAAACGAACGATGCCTCTGGATGTGGGCAACGGCAAGCCCCTTTGGAATGAGCGAAGCCAAAGACTTGAGCTTGTATTTGGCAGATCTCGAGTCCTTCTGTCTGAACGTAAGGACATCTGCACCCGAGAGTTTGAGAGTTTCTTGGACAGCAAGGTTCTGGAGCCTCTGCCCATAGTTGTCCCCATGCGTAAATGTGGAAATGCCTATTTTCATGTTCAAACCTGTTCTTCGTCTCTATCAATAATCAAATAGTCTGCAGCCGAGGAATTCCACGACCAAGCCAGCGCTCCACAGAGCAGCAGTAGGCACAAGCAGCAGTTCACCCTTGTAAAGCACTGCGTATACAGAAAGGTAATAAGAATTGTTAGCAAAAGGAGCAAACGAACAATCCGGCCATTAGATCCTTTTTCCTGCTCTATAAACTCACTAACCACGGAGTGGAAAAACGCTACATACGCTGCCGTCTCCCAAACCCCCATGAGAATCAAGAAAGACCCCATATCCGCTTGACCAAAGTGGTTAAACGACATGAACCCGGACGCGTAGAAGCTTGAGGCTCCAAGACCCTCTCCGAGACTCCATGTAGCCGGTCTCAAGAGAGCGAAGCCGATGATAGCAATCCTCTCGTTACTGCCGTCGGCAGCAGTACCGACGGAAGCTGAACTGCCAACCATATCGAACAGACCAAACACTTGCGTATCCACGAGGATCTGGAACGCAGGCACCAAGGCATATGCAATTGTCAGGATAAAATACAAGGCGACAAGCCAAAAGAAGGGACCCGAAACATCCGCTTCTCCTCTCATGACTGAAATAAGCCAGAACATCACTAAAACGAGAGGAAGGATTATGAAGAGCGCCTTATTATCGTTGAGTGTCGCAAGATAGAAGGACAGGACGATAAGGCAGACGTTGTAAGCGATGGCAAGGGTTGGCCAGAGAGGACCCCGAAGCCTCCTAATCCAGACGAAGTTGTAGAGCACGACGAATGAAGTGTAAAGGGCCACCGCATGGACGGACGCATAAGAGAACAGGCCGGAGATATTGTCCTCGAAGTAACTGATGTCGTTCGTTGTCGCAGCGATCATCCCATGGGTAGAGTACTGGATAAACATGATCGCCATATTGAGAAGCAATATGGCGTTGAAGACCGGAAAACCTGCATCAAAGAGTCCAAGAAGAAAATCCCTCTTGTTAGTGACCAAAAGAAAGAAGTAAAGCGTATAGACAAACGGGTAGAGGAGCAGCAAAATATTCGCCCTAAACGTTTCCATATTGCCACCCAAGAGGGCACCAGACAGCCACCCTGCAACGGTAATCAGCCCAAGTAGTAGCGCTCTACCGCTATATTTCCATCCGGAGAAGAGCGCCCTCACGCAAATCATGCCGGTAATTACCCAGTTGAGGTATCGCCCCAGACCATAGTACTCAAGGAAGAAAACCTGCGCCAAGATACCTATAACGATCGTCGCATCCGCCAGGTCACCCATGCAAACGGTTAGAACGCCTTGCTTATTAGGGAGATACCAACGACCTCTTCGACCAGCCCGCTCCTCCGCTTTATTTATAACGAGCCTCGCATGCCTATGATCTTGCATTGAGTACCTCCAGCAGCACACGTTCAATCAGCCTCGTGTGCATGTGAACTCCCGTGTTGAGACCTACCGAGGAGCATGGAAGCAGGTCTACGATCTCATCTGAATCGACAAGATCGAGCGGACCAGGCTTTCCGCTCCTGAAACGATTGACCTCCCTGATAAGCCGGCTCTTATCCCTAAACAGCCCGATTAGCTCCTCCTCGTTATTCAGCACCAAACCGGACCCATGCTCAACGACAAAGTCGGCGACATTGCCTGCACATGCACTCGAAATCGTATAAGCGTTTGCGGAGTAAGATTCCATACAGGTGTAGCTATAGGTCTCTGGACAAGATGGCCACATGACAACGATGGCAATCTCGCACTCCCTGAGAGAGTCGGTCATGGCATTTGGGTGCTTCTCATCAAATTCGACAAACCGCTTGTTCATCCCTGGATACATATCGTTCGAGCTGTTGAAGACGAAGAACTCGTACTCTTGTTCATCGACCGCAGATACGAGGCGAAGCCAGGTCTCCCAGCCCTTTGTCTTCCTCGGCATCCCCAGAAAGGCAACCCTGATGCGCTCCCCTGCGTTCAGAGGACGTCTGTTGCCCAGATACTCTCCAAGCAGCTTTTGGTGCGGTATTACATCAACAAGGCCCTCGTATTGGGGCCTGAATGAGAGAAACCGATTCTTCGTATAGGTCGAAGGTGCAACAAAACGGAGATTTTTGATGGAGTCAAACAGCCCTTGGATCTTCGACTCCACACGAAGGCTGTTACTGAAGTGGGGGCATTTCTCGCAGGGAGCGTCGCCGAGCCTTGAGCTGTCACAAAAGCCGCTCCTATTTTGGAGGTTATAGCTTGTACAACACAGGTAATAGTCGTGGAGAAAGGCCCTGACCGGTGTTTTGCCTGTAACTTTTAACAGTTCGGAGACTTTCTCAAGGCTCACGTACAGAAGGTGGTGGATATGAAGCTCAAGAAGGCTGAAGCCGCTTTTTTGCCAGCTGCAAAGGGCCTCGCACACCTGGGCAATACTGAAAACACCAGCCTCCACCCCGTCGACCGTAACCCCGAATTCGCAAAATAGCATCTGGTCGTCCCTGAACAGGGTCTTCTTAACCGAGTGGAGATAGACGTAACTTATGCCGTGCGACGCCATGGCCTGCTGACTCGCCATAATAGCCTTTGGGGTGCCGGTCTTGTCCTTGAGATAGTCGCAAAAGGCAAGCGCTAGGACGTACCCACTATTGTGCGGTTTGGGGATGCTTTTACTCATATCATCGCTTCCCAAACAAGAGGAGAGATCTATTGAAAAGGCCCTCTTGTAGACTGCCGAAATTCAGCCTCGAAGAGAAAGAAACCCTGCACCTAGCCATGAAAGAAGCGTCCATTTTCGATACCAACTCTCCAAGAGCACGCTCTGGAGGAAGAATGCAGTCGGAATAAGTTGAAAGAAGTCCAGTAACTTGCTTTGCAAGAGTAATCTCTCGCGGATGACAAAAACTATTGATTTTCTCAATCACTTTAGATGGTAAATCAGTACTCACACCGACCACATTACGACCATGCTGGCGATATCCCATATGAGGAGAAGCATCGAAAACAATCCGATAACCCAGCAGCACGCATAGATTAGCTATCAGCTTATCATGCATGATGACGGGATGGGGCAGCTCATGCAAGCAAACAACTTCCCAAATACGCCTATCAAATACTTGCGTACATCCCATAGGTGACCCAATGCAAAGCTGGTTGAGAGGGTCGTTATCTCGATAAGATATGCACCTTTGTTGCCCATAGGTTAACCGGCCCATCTCATTACCAGCTGAATCTACAAGTCTTGAATTGCAATGATAAAGAGCCGAATTCTCCTGCTTCTTAAGCTGTTTAATCGCAGTTATCAGTTTATCGCTATCCCAAATATCATCTTGGTCGGAAAACGCATAGTAATCAGCTTCGGGAGCATTCCGCAACAACGTCAAAAACCCTAAAGCAGGTCCTAGGTTTTCTCCTGTTAACAAAGTCAGACTGCCCTCATCTGCATAGCGCTGCAGAAGATCACGAGTACCATCAGATGACCCGTCATCACGGACAAAAAGACGTACGTCAACTTCAGCCTGCGAGAGAATGCTGTCAATTTGTTCTGAAATAAATGGGATGCCGTTGTATGACGCCATTAATACGACGCACTTTGGCACCTTGGAATTACTCAACATATGGATTACCTTATCATTAATGCCTAAAGCAAACGCTCTCGATGTGTTAACCCCTGAGCAAACCCAGTGCAAGCAGTATATCCTTGACCAAGTACTTGGCGCAGTCTTTTGGCCTCGCCCTGAGAACGAGTCGGTTAACCCGTACCCCGTTACGAAAGCCGTCCATAAAGGTATTTCTTTCTATAGGCTTCGTCGAAGGACGTTGAAGCTGTTCATTGTTGGCCACAGCTAGACCAGGATCAACCGGCAAAAGCTCAAGGTCCGTCATTTCTAACAGTTCTCGACCCTTGTCTGTCTGCACAAGTGCGAGGGATATCCCGTTCGCGACCTCATCAGAAAGCTCGCTACCCCATGAATCGCCAAGCGTAATATCGGAGACACGATCACCCTTGGCGTAGCGGCAGGAGTAGCAGCCTTCCGTATACGGTAAACCCGAGAGGAAAGCAATCGAGTAGCGATCGCGGACACCCGTCCTACCCACAGTTTCAGCTCCGCGATAGCGGAGCTGATACTGGACTTTCTTTCGAAAGTCCAGTATCAGCTCATTAGACAGGTTGTTACCTGTCTCTTCCAAGAATCGGCTCAGGACCTTGGGGGACGGTGAACCATGACAGATAAGGTCGATGGTGTAAAGGGAATCGGCTAAACGGCTTCCAACGAAGTTACGCATCGCAGCAACCTGACAAGGAAGACCGATAAAGAGAACCCTTTGACCACCTTGCAGGGCCTCCCTAACCTCGCGGTACGCACCAAGCGGATTGCTTTTGACGTATTTGGAGCCTTGGGCCCTCCTCAAATAATCCGCATCAGAAGTGAGGTGGAACCGGAACTCACCGCCCTCCTGTGCACATGAACACACTAATCCATTTGACGCCACAAACGCCTCCGAGATGGCCGTAGCCAGACCCCCGGACGAAGATGACATCCTGAGCGATGTATCTTTCGCCCACCCCTGTAGCCACTCGAGAGGACGCAACGAAGATGGGGATACCATCTGGGGACACGTTTTCTCGCACAGTCCACATCCCACGCACCTTGTAGGATCAATACGGGCGTTATACGCCTCAATCGTATCCTCAATGGCAATCGCTCCATGTCGGCATGAATCGACGCAGGCCATACAGCCAGCGCACATATCCTTCTTGCATACCGTCCTAGTGCCAACCTTTGACAATGCCCTACTCCTCAATCATGCTCTTGAGCTGCGCTAGGGACTTCTCCCTCTCCGCACCCATCACGTCGTTGACCCGACCAAAGTCAATCTGCTTGGATGCTAACTCGACATCATCTAGATTCTGAAGCACTCTGTCCGTGAGGTCCGTGAGTCGCAGAATACTCACGTTCCTGCTCGAGGTTCCGTTCTTGGGCAGCACTTCTACCAGCGGCGTATTGAGATTTATGGCAAAAGCCGTACCGTGGAACGAGTCCGTGACTAGGCATGCTGCGTTGTCGACATACGAGAGAAACTCAGCAAGCGTCGGCAACCACTTGAACTTGCCCTCGCGTGAGGCCTGGTGCAGGCTTGCGGAGATCCGTATCAGGGGCAAGCCAAGCTTTTTGGCAACCTTCACGGCGTACTGCCCCACCGTCGGGTCGCTGTGAATCTGGTAGACGAGGATGTATTCGCCCTTCGGGGCAGGTGCCGCCATCCTTCTCCACGCCTCGCCATCAAGCAGCAGCGTGGGATCGACAACCTGTCCGGCCTCTATGCCCCACGAGGCAAGCTGCTCGCGCGCGGCATCCTCGCGTACGAACACGGCCTCATATGCTCGAAGGTCCTCGAGAAACCTGGGGCGCACGCTATCCGGCATATTCTTCTTACCAAAGCTTGCCGCATATGAGATGCGCCTTGCGCCCTCGGGAGCAAACTCAAGCGCGTATGACAGGTCGTATGCGCCCGAGCTGATGGGACCCCACACCTGATCGCTTCCAGTCATATAGACATCGGCCTTGGGCGGATTAGCCTTCAGCTCCTCCAGGGATGCATAGTGAGGGCTCATCTTAAGCAGCTGGGAACGCTCACGCGCAAACCGCTTGCCCGCCACCCTTGTCTCAGGCTCCATCAGAAGTCTGTAGACAGACTTCTTCAACGGGTTCCCGTTCCAGGACGGCTTTGTCGAAAGAAGCGTCCTCACCTGCTGGGATACGTCCTCACAAGCAGGTACATAGTCCATAATCTCGAACTCATGCCCCAAGCTCTCTACCGCTCGTTGTGTCGCATATGCCTGGAGCAGGGAGCCATAATTAGAGATTGCGTGCCTGGTTATGCAGGATACTTTCACGTGTTTCCTCCGATTGATATCGAGCAACCGCTATTTCTGAATTTTTGCATTCGATTTTTCCACCCGGCTGCACTACAGCGCCTCCTCAGTCTCGTACACGTGCGCGTCGGCTCGGCTTGCGTCGGAAAGGCCGTCGTTGATCGCGGCGTGCATGTCGCAGGTGGAAAGAGCGTCCAGCTCCTCCTTCGTCACCTTGCCCGACTCGTAGTCGCGCACGATGGGGAGCTCGTGCATGTCGAACTTCTTGCCGGGCTTGAGCTTGTGCGCCAGCACCCACGACGCGGGTTTCCAGATGTACTTGTGCATGGCCGGAGACACGGAGCCGATCATCCAGCAGTTGCGGTCGCAGTGGCGCACGCAGCCGCGCACTTTCTCGGCCTGGGCGCTCTCCCACAGCTCATCCCAAGACTCGTCGTTAAGGTTGCCCATAACGAGCTTCTCCTTGGTGCCGTTGCAGGGCATGACGTCGCCGTAGGGGTCGATGAAGAACGTGTCGAACGCCATATCGCACGGGAGCAGGCGCTTCTGCCCATAGATGTAGTTGATGAGGCCCATGTTGAAGTACGCGCGGAACCACTTCTTGGGCTCGTTGGACTTGAGGAGCTCGTTTACCAGGTCCTCGAAGTTCTGGGCCACCATGGGACGGTCCTTAATGATGTTCTTCGCCTCGACAAAGTAGAAGCTGTTGTGCAGGCTGGCGGTGGCGAACTCCATGCCGAGCTCGTCGGAAAGCTTGTACAGCGGCACCAAGTCCGCAGCGTTGCGATCCTGCACAGTCATGCCAAAGCCCACGTCCGGGTGCTTCATTTCCACGAGCTTCTTGAGCGTCTCGTAGCCGCGGTTGAAGCCGTTCTGGAGACCGCGGATCTCATCGTTGGTCTGCTGCAGGCCCTCGATGGAGATGCGGATTCCCACCTGGGGGAATTCCTCGGCAAGGGCGATGATGCGGTCGGTGAAGAAGCCGTTGGTGGAGATGACGATGCGGTCGGACTTCTTGTACAGCTCGCGCACGATATCCGCAAGGTCGGTCCTGATGAAGGGCTCGCCACCGGTGATGTTGGTGAAGTACATGCGCGGGAGCTTCTTGATCACGTCGAGGGAGAGCTCCTCCTCCGGACGGCTGGGAGCCTTGTAGCGGTTGCACATGGTGCAGCGCGCGTTGCAGCGGTACGTTACGATTACGGTTCCGTTGAGTTTCTTCTCGGCCATGGGTTAGGCCACCACCTTCCGGTCAATTAGTTCTTGATACAGGGAGACGAGATTCCGGATGTACTTCTCTTGATTACAGTTCTCTGCCACGAATGAACGGCAATGCGCGCTCATCGCGGCGTAAGCCGCAGGATCGACGGCCACCGCCGCACCCCTACGGATTGCATCTGCGAGTCCTGCCTCATCGTGGGCTTCAGCCAGGAAGCCCGTTTCACCCTCACGTACCAGCTCGGGTATTCCGCCCATGTTCGTACCGATAACGGGCTTGCCCGCGGCGAGTGCCTCGAGAACCGCATATGGCGCGTTCTCGAACCACTCTGACGGCGCAGCCGCCAGAGTGGCTCGATTCACAAGTCCGCGCAGGGCGTCACCGGTTTTATATCCAACCAGCTCAATCCTCGAGCTTATTTCGTTTGGCATTGCGGAAACTTTGACCTTCACAGCATCACATTCAGGGCCATCGCCTGCAATAACAAGACGCCAATCAGGGATCACCGGTGCCGCCTTCTCAAAAGCATGCACGAGCGTTAACACGCCTTTCTCGCGAGAAAGGCGTCCCAGATACAGCATGTAGGGATCTTCATTATTTTGGTTGGCAACTTCCCGTGACATCGAATCGGGATTCAGGAAATTCCGCATGAGGACAAGCTGACGCTCGGGAAGCCCCGCTTCAATAAACTTGTTCCGCATGAACTCACTCGGGCAGATGATGCGATCGAGACGTGAATAGGTTTTGTGCCGTTTAAGCCACTCCGCCTCAGCCACCGCTAACGCGCTTTTTGCGATCGAACCCTTTACGCACTTCTTCTTAAGGCAATTGCCAAAATGACCCCCGAGACACGAATCGCAAACGTTGCCCTCGGAATCAAGCATAAGATAGCTCGGGCAAGCAAGAATCAAGTCGTGCGAGGTATACACAACCGGCGTTGGATGCTGCTTTAGCCAAGGAGCGTCCAAGATGGAAAACGTAATCTGCCTATGAGTGAGATTGAGATGGATTACATCGGGCTGGAATTCACGGCACAGCGCATCGAACTTCTCGCGCGCCTCTTTGGAATACACAAGTGCCTGCGCGGCCTTCGCCTTATCGACAATAGAGCTCGGTCCGTTATAGTCGCGATTCGTTACAAAGTAACGCGACCACTCAGTCGGCTCATTACGCTCATCCTCCATGCTGAAGAAGGCAACTTCATGCCCAAGAGCGCGAAGACCATCGGCAAGAGCAAAGTAGTACGTCTCGCTTCCACCCTTGCGCCAATGAAACTTATTTACAAGAAGGATCTTCATTACGCAACACCCTCATACAAAGCAAGCGTCCTTTGGACGACGCTGTTCCAGTCATAGCCATTAATCGCGCGGTCACGTGCCATGGCGCCCAGCCTCTCCGCTTGGGCAGAATCCGCTATCAGGCCTTCAAGCACGTCGCGCAGCGCCCCCGCGTCTCCGTGTGGGAACGTGAGCCCGCAACCCTGCAGAACATCCGCGCACTCGGGAATATCCGAGGTAACGCATGCCGCACCGTGAGACATGGCCTCCAGCAAGCTCATGGGCAGGCCCTCAACGTCGGAGGGGAGCGCGTAGCAATACGCGTTGGAGTACAGCTCGGAGAGCAGGTTGCCCTCAACGTGGCCGGTAAAGAGCGCGCGGGGGTCGGACGCGGCAGCCTCTTTGAGCGCCACGGCGTAGTCGTCCGTATCGGAGGAGTCGCCCGCGATAACCAGGCGCTTATCCGTCTTTACCTGCTTGTACGCCTCCAACAACAGTTCCGGTCGCTTCTCGGGCACAATGCGACCGAGGTAGAGGACATAGGAGCCCTGGGTGAGCCCCCAGCGCTCGGAGATCTCCTTCGCGGGAAGATCCGCCTCGGGAGTGATGCCGTTGGGAATGAGCGTAGCCTCGCGGCCGTAAGCCTCCTTGAAGTACTCCTGATTGCCCCGGGAAAGCACGATGAGCGCATCCGCGCACTTGGCCGCCGTCGCCTCGCCGAACTTGATGTACTTGGAAGCCAAGCCGCCCCATTTTGCACGCTGCCAGTCCAGGCCGTGGATCGTTGCCACGGTCCTGATGTCCGTGGAACGCGCAAAACGAAGGGGGACGCACGGCCCCTCTGCGTGATAGTGAATTACGTCTGCCCCGTCTTTGATGGCGGCCCTTGTTGCGGCAAAGCTGCTCGTGAGCGCAGAGAGCCCCTTGATGTCCAGAGCCTTTACGGGAACGATGCGGTAGCCATCCTTCTCGTAGGGCTCGGAAGGAGCTCCTTCGCCCATACGGTCGTAGCAGGTTACTTGGTGACCAAGGTCTGCCATACGGCGAGCAAGCTCGCCTACCACCACTTCTACGCCGCCCTCGCGCGAACCCGTTCTCTTTTGGCCTATCATGGCGATGCGCATGCTACACGGCACCTTCCCCAGAGAACATCGTCTTCAGCGTGCCGAATATCAACCGCAGATCCTGGCGCAGGCTGCGATTCTCTATATAGTGAAGATCCAGCTCAACCATTTCGTTGAAGCCCAGGTAGCTGCGGCCCATTACCTGCCAAGGACCGCTGCAGCCGGGTTTTACCGCCAGGCGCTTCATGTCGTGCTCGCTGTACAGGGCAACCTCGCGCGGCAGGCCGGGGCGCGGGCCAATGAGGTTCATTTGGCCCAAGAACACGTTGATGAGCTGGGGCAGCTCGTCGATGCTGTGCTTGCGAATGAAGTTACCCACACCGGGAATAATGCGCGGGTCGTGCTTCATTTTAAACATGGGGCCAGTGGCCTCGTTTTGGGCCTGCAAGTCCTTGAGCATTTGGTCTGCGTTGGGAACCATGCTGCGGAACTTGTAGATCTTAAACAGGTAGAACGTGCCGTCTTTGCGCACGCGGCCCACGCGCCACTGTGAATATAGGGGGCTGGCGCCCGGGCTCTTTATGCAAATGACCACGCTCAGAATTACCCCGGGAATAAAGAGCAACACCAGGGCTCCGCCGGCGGCGACAATGTCCACCGTACGCTTAACAACGCGGTAGAGCCTGTGCCCAAGCTCGGGCTTCACGCCGGAGTTGGCACCGCGCAGCATCTTGTACGCTTCTTCGTTTGTAAGGTAATCCCCCGCAGCACCGGCTGCGGCAGTGACGGAATTCGCCGTGGCGGCCGTGCGCGTCTCCCGCGCGCCCTGTGCCATGGTCATCATCGTAGGCTCCAAGAGCCCCTCCCCCAATACTTTTGGCTCTGTTAGACCAAATTTGACACGATCGGCTGTTCGTCGAACCGGAAAATAATCGGGCTATCCCCGCCCATCGCGGTCCCCGCCCTCCCCGTCAGCCTTCCCCTCAGATCCCAGCCTGACGTCGAAGGG
>NZ_QRYG01000029.1:14459-15945 GCF_003462845.1 Collinsella sp. AF15-51
CAGCCTTCCCCTCAGATCCCAGCCTGACGTCGAAGGGCAGGCCGCCCTCGCGGTGACATCGTTTTTATGTCAACCTTGGTCTAACAGAGCCATACTTTTTGCCTTCGGTCGTCCGCTTGCGAGCTTGCAGCTAGGCGATCGCTCTTCTGTGATTGCGCATGACGCGCTGCTCTTTTGAAAGCACGGCAAGGCCAACGCGAGTGGTTACGCGTCGGCCGCACAGGTCGAGCTCCAAATAAGCAGTGCTCTTGCGTCTGTTAATGGTTTTGATAAGGCCTTCGTGGCCCAGCAGCGGGCCTGCCGTTACTACGACCCGGTCGCCATCTTTTAGGGCCTCGCTCATGGGCACTACGCGGTCTCCCCTATGCGTAAAGCCGCTAATAAGCTGAACCTCTTCTTTTGCCAGCGGCACAAACTGACCGTCCTGGGAAAGCACCCGGGCAAAGTCGTCCATGAGCAGCAAGTACTGTTGCACGGTGCGGGGGTCTGCCGTGTCGCAGATAAGATAACCGGGAAAGAGCGGCTTGGTCGTTTTAACCCATTGGCCGTGCACCTTGATCTCGGTTTGAAATTGGGGATACAAGAGCTCCTGCATAGCGCCAGCCGGCACCACGTGCTCAATGCGCTCGCGCATTACGTCTTCGCGACCGTTAATGACCTGGATCACATACCACACGAGCACCACCCCCTTGCTGTCTTACGTGTGGCTCACGGGGTTTGGGTATGGCTTCGCCAGGGCGCTTGTGCGCGAAGGCGCTCCATATTCAAACCCTGAGCCCAGTTAGACAAGCACGTGGCTCTGCCCCACCGTGAACGGTATGTATAAACGCAGTTGCTAGAGTCGCGGACGTGTATCGCAAAATGACCGTAACCCCAGCTGGCTGCGTGCGATCCAGTCAAGCGGGAACAAAACTAGACCGCACGCAAACAGCTGTAGGACTGCTGCGCTTTGTCATGAAATGTCGAATCGAAAATACAGCTTGCACAAAGTCAAGAACAAATGCTTTCGATGCGATACGCATGACGACGCTATTGGAGCTCGTGGTTTTTCTGGCACCGCCGTTACGGCCGGATGCTGATCTGCCCTGCGCTTCGCGACCGGTTAAGCCGAGAGCGCAGTTGAACCCATGTAACAATAGCCATCATAGCACAAAGCGGCTAGAAACCGATTTAGGCCGCACGAGGCAACATTTCGTCCATTTGCAGTGCTTAAGGGGGTTATTTTGCAAACTTGTTCACATTGACGCAGGTTTATGCGGGTGTAGTTGTTGGCACGCAACGCTGGAGCCGCAACGCTGACAGTGGGAAATGCAATAAGGAATTACGTCGGGTTAACAAACTATGTACAGAAGTGGGAAATAAATTGCGCAACTTTTTTGCGGTATGGGTGTTGGCGTGGCGTCACTTTGGTTTGCGGGGTGGCTGCATATGAAAAGGCTCTGTTAGACCAAATTTGACACGATCGGCTGTTCGTCGAACCGGAAAA